>JAPKZQ010000008.1 GCA_026393675.1 Acidobacteriota bacterium
GGTCTCACGACCTCACGCAGGGGACCGCGCTACCCTACTGCTCAGCGGTTCATAGGGGTGGGCTCCTTTCATCCCACGAGGAACACGCCGCTTCACGGCGCACCAAAACGCGCCTTGTCGGGAAAAGTCGCCGACCTTACGATGTGGGACCCTCGCCCAGACCCTGTCCTGGCCCTACCGGCACGTTTTGCAAACTGACGCCCTTCGACTTCGCTCAGGACTTCGCTGTCGGCTTGGTTCGAGGGGCCGCTCCGGAATCCGCTCGCCCGCCGGCTCCCCGCCGGACCGACTCTTAGTACTTCCGCACGTCGGCGGCGTCGAGGCGAACCTCGACGCCACGATTGATCATCGTGATCGCGACCAGGAGCAGGGTCTTGGGTCCTTTGTGAATCAGCCGCCCAGTCACACCCGTGAGGGGACCGTGGATGACCTCGACCATGTCGCCCTCGTGCAGGAGCGGACATGCATCAAACTGCAGCTCGGACGAGACGACGCGCTGGATGGCCTCAATCTCGGCGTGGGGAATCGGCGCCAGTGTACCGTCAAACGAGATGATCGTCGCGACGCCCACGCACTTGCGCACATCGAGCGCTACGCGCGGGTCAAAGCGCGCGAAGCAATAGCCAGGAAACAGCGGCCAGTCGATCTTCTTCTTGCGGTCCTTCCAACGGCTCCACCGCTGGATCGTCGGAAGAAACACCTCGATCCGCTTCCGCTCCAACTGCTCGACGACGGATTTTTCCGCGCGGCTTCGCGTCCAGATGGCGTACCACGGGGATTGGTCGGCGACGACGAACTCGGGAATCAGAATGTCGATCGCGCCGGTGTCCTCGCTTACAGACATGGTCTACCCTTCGGCTCAGTTGAGTTGAGCACAACGTGGCTTTCTCCAGTGCCGCGAATCCAGCAACCAGCGCTGACTGCGTTCCCAACTCAAGCGAGCTCAGGGTTTCACACGCCCGGGTTCTTCGGCTCCGTGGGTGGCGCGGAGGTCTTCGCGATCCACAGCTTCTGCATCTCCTCGTTCTTCCACTCAATGATGCCTTCGCTGCGGAGTCTCCGGATGTACTTGTCGAATTCGGCCCGCCGTTTCGCGTCGTAGACCTTGTTGCCCACCTCTTCGCGCGCCTGCTCGAACGGCTTGACATCGGCCTTGGTCGCCGTCTCAAGTTTCAGAATGCCGTAACCTTTCGGCGTGCGATATACGGCTGTGGTCTGGCCAGGCTTGAGCGGATCAACCAGTTTCTTGATGTCTGGCGCCAGTTCCTCCGGCTGGATCGGCCCCACCAGGCCGCCGTTCGCCTTGGACGGCGAATCGGACAACTCTGCGACGAGCTTCTCGAAGGCCTCGCCCGCCTTCAGGCGCGCGAGCACGCCTTCGGCCTTTCGCTTGGTTTCCTCATCTCTGGCGACGTTGACGTTCTTGCCATCAGTGGGCACGTTCACAACAAGTTCGCGAAGCGTGATCGCCGCCGGCGTCGTGAAGTCACTCTTGTGCTCGTCGTAGTAGCGCCGGGCTTCCTCTTCGGTCAAACCGAGCTTGCCCATCACCTCAACCTGCTGCACCTGGTTGATGATGAGCTGCCGCTCGAGGTTCTTGCGCAGCACCGACATGTCGAGCCCTTCCTGTTTGAGGGCCGCCCCGAAGGCCTCGTCCGACTCGAGCTTGTTCTCCTTGCGGATGTTGTCGAGCACGCGCTTGTACTGGTCCTCGGTCACCTTGTAGCCGAGTTCCTTGCCGCGCTGCATCAGCAACAATTCGTCGACGGCAGCAACGAGGATGTCGGGCGTCAACTCGGCGATGGCCTTCTTCAGTTGATCGTCGTTGAGTGGCTGGCCGCGACGGCGGAGCTCATCGATCTGCCGCGCCTCGAGATCGGTCTTCGTGATGATGTCGCCATTCACTTTGACGAGGATCTGCTCGAGCAGCATGCTCGGCAACGCCGGCGCGACTGCTGGGGTGGCCGGGACCTGCGGCGCCTGCGCGGGCGGCTGCGCCGGGGGCTGGGGGGGTGCTGTCTGCGCCTGCGCGACGAACGGAAGAACAGCGAAAGCGGCGCCAAGGACGAGGACCTGCAACTTGCTCATGAGCATCCTTCTATCTTACCAATTCCGACGGGGTTCGGGCGTCGGGGTTCGGGATTCGGAGTTCCCGCTTTCTCACCACCGGCGTCGCTTCCGCTTGGCCGTGGTGCGTTGGTCCGCAAGGCGGCCCCTCGAACCAAGCCGACAGCGAAGTCTGCAAAACGTGCCGAAAGGGCCAAGACGAGCGGCGCGAATAGCGCGACCGTCAGGTCGGCGACACGTCCCGGCAAGGCGCGTTTTGCCGGCTTGCGTGAGCGGGGACGCCCTGCGGACTAACGCGCCACGGGTGCCCATGTCCCACTACCGTCAGGTAAGACGATCAGGACGTTCGCGTGGCCGCCGGCTACGGCAACAACTGCTTCAAGAGGCCGCCCACGCGGTCGAAAACGCCGCCCTCGGCGCGCGGCTGTTCGCTCGGCGGCTTCAGAATTTCCTGCTTCGAGAACCCCGACTCAACCGATCCTGCTGTCGCCCGGGCGGTCCACCACGAGGCGGTTGGACTCCTGCCCTCCGCTGGTCCCCGCCGCTGACCCTCTTCCCGCCCAGGCAGTCTGCCGCCGCGGTCCGGGTGATGAGCAAGGGACTTTGAAGCCGAGATGCCCGCGCGTGGTTGGACGCCCCGTTCGCCATGCGCCAGTCGGCCGGCCGACGCACGCGCATCCCCCAGCAAACTGAGGCGGAGAGACGATGGCGGCAGCAGCGTGAGATCCGGACGACGCGTCATAAGACCGAGAACGCGCTGGGGATCAGGCGCGCGCGACCCGGCGTTTTCGCGGAACTTGAGGACCACGTGCTCGCCGTGCCTGTCGACCGACTCCAATCCCAGTCGATCCGCCATCACCCGAATGCGGCCGTACTCTCCGAGGTTCAGCATCGATTCGGGCAACGGTCCGTAGCGGTCACGAACCTCGTCCAGGATCTCGTCGACCTCCTGTTCGCTTCGCGCGGCAGCCACCTTGCGATACACGACCAGTCGCTGAGCCATGTCGGGCACATAGCTCGCTTCGATTCGGATATCGATCCCCAGATTCACCGTCGCGCGCACATCGTCATCAATCTCCTCGCCCTTGAGTTCGCGCACGGCCTGTTCGAGCAACTTCATGTACATCTCGAAGCCCACGGCCTCGATGTGACCGCTCTGCTCGCCGCCCAGCAGGTTGCCCGCGCCGCGAATCTCCAGATCGAGGGCCGCCACGCGAAAGCCGCTGCCCAGGTCGCTGAACTCGCGTATCGCCGCCAACCGCTTCTTGGCTACCGGCGAGAGCGACATCTCGGGCGGAATCAGCAGATACGCGTACGCGGCGCGATCCGATCGACCGACACGGCCCCGCAACTGGTAGAGCTGCGACAGGCCATAGCGGTCGGCGCGGTTGATGATGATGGTGTTGACGTTTGGGATGTCGAGGCCGTTTTCGACAATGGTCGTCGCGAGCAGAATGTCGAAGCGTCTGGCGACGAAGTCGATCATCGCCTTTTCGAGTGCGTGCTCGCCCATCTGGCCGTGAGCGACGACGACCCTGGCTTCGGGCACGAGTCGCGTGAGCAGATTGCCAATCGAGAAGATCGACTCCACGCGGTTGTGGACGAAATAGACCTGGCCGCCGCGCGCCAATTCGCTGCGAATGGCCCGGGCAATCACGTGCTGGTCGAACTTGACGACATTGGTCTGAATGGCGAGGCGATCTTTGGGCGGCGTCTCAATGATGGACATGTCGCGAATGCCCACGAGCGACATGTTCAGCGTGCGCGGGATGGGCGTTGCGGTCATCGTCAGCACATCCACACGCTTGCGGAGTTGCTTGATCTTCTCCTTGTGCGCCACGCCAAAGCGCTGTTCCTCGTCTACGACCAGAAGACCCAGATCCTTGAAGACGACGTCCTTTGATAACAGCCGGTGCGTACCGACAATGATGTCGACCTTGCCTTCGGCGAGATCGGTGAGCGTCGCTTTCTGTTCCTGTTTCGTCCGAAAACGGCTGACCATGTCGATGCGGATCGGGAATCCGCCGAATCGTTCGCCGAGCGTCCTGACGTGCTGGAACGCGAGCACTGTGGTGGGCGCGAGAAACGCGACCTGTTTGCCGTCCATCACGGCCTTGAACGCCGCACGCATCGCCACTTCGGTCTTGCCGTAACCGACATCGCCGCATAGGAGGCGATCCATGGGCGTCGGCGATTCCATGTCGCGTTTGATGTCCTCGATGGCGGACTGCTGGTCCGGCGTCAGGACGTAGGGAAACGCGCCCTCGAATTCCTCCTGCCAGTGCGTGTCGGGACTGAAGAGATGGCCGGTGATGGCCTTGCGCGAGGCGTAGAGCTTGAGCAGTTCCTCGGCCATATCGCGCATGGCCTTCTTGACGCGCGTCTTGGCTTTTTCCCAGCTCGTTCCGCCGAGGCGATCGAGCGATGGGCGAGATCCGCCCGTGAACTTCTGAATCAGGTCCAGGCGCGACACCGGCACGAATAGCTTGTCATCGCCCCCATAGCGAAGCTCGAGGTACTCCTCGGCGCCTGCGGCCGCGGCGGTTCCCGCGCTGGCGAATCCGGAACTGACGTTCAGTTGCTTGAGGCCCACGAACTCGCCGATGCCGTTGTCGACATGGACGACAAGGTCGCCGACCTTGAGGTCGCGAAGGTCGGAGAGAAACGCCTTTGTCGCGGACCGGCGGGCCCGCTCCTGAGCGTGGTGCTCCTCCTCGAAGAGATCCGTCTCGGCGTAGATCTGCAGGTTGGCGGCCGGCAGACGGAAGCCGCGAGACAGCACGCCCGTCGTGACGAGAACGGTTGCGGCAAACGTGTCTTCGGCGTGATCAATTTGCGCGGCGCGCAACTCGTAGTCCGCGAGCACCTCAACGATGCGTTCGGCGCGTCCTGGGGTGGCAGCCACAAACAGCACCGTGTCGCCGCGTTCGCGGGCGGTGCGGATCTCGGCAATCCAATCGGCGAGACGCCCGGAAAACGAGAGGGCCGGCTGACACGGGATGTGAGTCGCTTTGTCTTCCGCGGTCACAGCTTCGAGACCAAGTTCGGCCAGGTGCGTTGCGCTAGCCAGATGCGAATCGACTTCCGACAAGGAAATCAGTAGTTGTTCGGGGGCTGGCGCGTTGTTCGTCTGGCTGTAACTCTCGGACACCTGTGCGAGCCACCGCTCGATGCGGTCGCGAATTTCATCTCGCTCTGAAACAAGAAAGACCGGGCGCTTGACGGGGTTCAGTGCTTCGACTCGCGAGTGCGGGCGACTAGCACTTTCGATCGCATGGCCCGCAGCGGCTCGCTCAGCACTAAGTCCCGAAGGCACAAATTCGTTGCCGGATTTGTGCGTCGAAGGACTTAGATAGTCGAAGAACGGGACCAGGTTGAGGTGCGAGTCCTGGTTCTCGGGACCTGCGTCGGGACGCTCGCGGAGCGGAACCACGCGGAGGCGGTCGATCTCGCCAACCGAGCGTTGTGTGCCCGGGTCGTAGCGTCGGATGGTTTCGACAGTGTCTCCGATGAGTTCGATGCGCGCCGGCTGGTCGTCTCCGGCCGGGAAGATGTCGATCACGCCGCCACGGATGCAGAACTCGCCGTGCTCGTCGACCGGATCGGTTCGCGTAAAGCCGGCCTCAACCAGCGTGATCGCCAGTTCTGTGGTGTCGATGTCGTTGCCGGCCTGCAGATCGAGGGCGAGGTTGGTGAGCACCGCCGGGGTACTGACGCGAGGCAGGAGCGCCGTTGCGGATGCGACGACAACCCGGGCTTCGCCGGTGGCGAGCGCGTACAGCGCGCGGGCGCGGGCCGACGCGATACGGAAGTGTGGTGCCAGCCCGCGGTATGGGTCGACCTCTTGCGAGGGGAACGGCAGAACGACGCGATCGAGTTCGTCGACTGAGCTGCCCTCAAGACCACCAAGGAAGAAACGGATGTCGGCGACGGCCTGATCAACATCGCGATCGGCTGGGACGATGACGATGACGACTTCGTTTCGCGGATCCCGGGTGGCCGCCCCAGCCATCCACAGCGACTTGGCGGCCGCGGAGAGTCCGCTAATCTCGCGGGGGGTCGCTGCGACTCCGGTCGTGGTGGGCGCTTTCGCCGACAAGGCGAAACCGGCGCGCACAAGTACGCCCCGCAGCAACTCTTGAAGCTTCAGTGACGGCATTCGTTGAAATGACTGGAGACGGTTTCAAAACCTGCGTCAGCGGCCCGCTTTTCGGCCGCCTTCGCGTGGGGCTCCGGCGTGCCAAGGCCGCCAGAACGGGCTTTGAAACCGGTTGCAACCACAATGCCCGCAGTGACGCCTGCGGCGTTCAGTCAGTGTACTGCAGATGCGTCGTCGCGATCTCTGTCTGATGCCGGCTTCCGACGGTGAGAAGAAGTAGTCGCCGCACAGTGTCGCGTCTTTGATACAGAGTATTTGCGTCAGTCTCCAAATCAGGAGACCGTGCCCGAGATTGCACAACATTTAATCCGTTGCCATTGGCGCAGCGGAACTACGTGTTAACCTTTCCGCATCGGAGTCTGTCTAAGTCGTACGATGCGCATGGTTGTGTTACTCGCTATCGCCGTTTTGCTGGTAGTAGCTGTGCCGGGTCTGGCGTGGGCCTATATTGACCCGGGGTCCAGCAGTATGGCGTACCAAGTGCTGCTCGCTGGTGCGCTGGCGGTCGGGTTTGCGTTAAGACGCGGTTGGCACTGGCTTGGCGACCATTTCGCCGGACGACGATGGTCGGATCGCAAGGCCACTGGGAATTTCGAGCCGAAGTCAAAGCCTTGAGCCCGGTGCAGAAACTGCCATCTTCATTCCGAGACCCTGCTGGACGGGTGTTCCTGGCTGGCGATCTCCTGCTTCGCACGGTCTTCGAGTCGGGTCGGCGGGACTACGAGCACCTCATCAGTTCAGGCCTTTACGATAGATTGGTGGGTCGAGGTCTGCTGATTCCCCATGAAGAAGTTCCGTCTGAAGGACAGGACCGGCTGGGATCGTGGAAAGTCCTCCGGCCCGAACGGATTCCTTTCATCAGTTACGTGCCCGAGTGGTCGTTCTCCCAACTCAAGGATGCCGCGTCGACAGTGCTGGAAGCCCAGATGGAGGCTCTTGCTCACGGCATGATCTTGAAGGACGCGCCGACAGCCAACGTGCAATTCCATCACGGGCGGCCCGTCCTGATCGACACGCTCTCGTTTGTGCGCGAGGACACCGCCGCGTGGCCCGCGTATTTCCAATTCTGCAAGCATTTCGTCGCGCCGCTGCTGCTCGCGACCTACGGGACCGATCGCGCGCTGAGGTGGTCGGCGGTCGAAACGGACGGCATCCCGTTGGCGGTGGCCGCTCGGCTACTGCCTCGGCGTTCGTGGTTGCGGCCGTTAGCCCTGTGGCACCTGCACTTGCACGCTCGCGCCAACGCGCATGGGAACAACCGCCTCACACCGCTCAGGCGAGCCGATGGGAAGGGAAGCGGGGCATACGAGAGGCTCGGCGTCGTGGACGATCGAGTGAATGGGTCGGAGGTGGCTTCGGCTGCGTCGATCGGGCGAACCCTTGGTCGACAATCCCTGATCATCGACAGTCTTCGGCGCGGCATTGAGAGGCTCTCTTGGACTCCGCCGGACACGCAATGGTCTCGGTACGGCGACGCGCGGCCGACCTACTCCGAAGCGGCGTGGAACGCGCGGTTCGCCATCGTTCGCCGGGTGCTGGCACAACTGAAACCCGCCGTCGTCTGGGACTTCGGGATGGCGGCGGGTCACTTCTCTCGCGAGGCCACAGCCGCTGGCGCCTTTACTGTTGGGTTTGATGCCGAGTCGTCCTGCGTCGAGAAGGCCTACCGCGGCGCTCGCGAGCGAGGCGATACCAGATTCCTTCCGCTGGTTCAGGATCTGTTGCGCCCGACGGGCCCGGGTGGTTGGGCAGAAGCGGAGACCCTGAGCCTGTCGGCCCGAGGACCCGCAGCCCTTCTGCTCGTCCTGGGACTGGCGCACCACCTCGCAGTCCCGGGAGGCGTGCCGCTGGATCACCAACTTGCGCACTTTACGCGCCTGGGAAAGACGGTGCTGTTTGAGTTGGTGCCGGACACTGATCCCGTGCCGCGCGGATGGGCGTCGAAGTTCGATGTGACAGGCCTGGATCGCGCAGCGTTCGAGTCGTCCGTGCTTCCTCACTTCAACGTGATTGAAACCGTGCCCCTTCCCTCTTCGGAGCGGGTGCTCTACCTGGTCCAGGCTCGCTGATGCGCAGGCACGCGCTCTCGGCGATGGGCGGGATAGGCCTCGCCACCGCCTTCTTCATGCCCATTGCGGCGGCCGGGACGATTGACGCCCCTCTTCTGATGTGGACGTCGCTGCACACGATCGAACTGGCTTGTGCGTGGGCTGTGTGTTCAATGATCGGCGCGGCCGGCCTGGCCTGGTTCGGACAGGACCCAAGGCCGCGACGCGAATCCGTCTTGATTCTGATCCTGTCCGCTCTAAGCATCCTGTCGCTGCTCGCGATCACCGGTCGAAATGCGACAGTCCTGGGCGAGGGCACAGATACCGTGCGTCTCGTGGCGATCGGCGGCCTCGCCATCGGGCTGATCATTGCGATTGTCCTGTGGCCCCTGAAGCCCCGTCTCCTCGTCAAGACTCTTCGCGGGGTTCTGCCGTTTGGTTTGATCCTCCTGGTGCCCGGTGTTCAGGCGCTGCTGGTTCTTCCAATGCCCTCTCGCGACGCCCGGCCGGTCGTCGATGCGGGTCTCACCCGTGTGACGACAGTGGGCGGCCGGTGCAACAACGTCTACGTGCTGCTGTTTGATGAACTCGCCTACGACGCGGTATTTTCTGGTGGCCGCGTCACGCTGAGCAGTCTGGCGGACAGAATGTCGACGGCGCGGGTCTACCATCGGGCCTTTGCGCCGACCGACTCGACCAACACCTCGATCGCCGTCTATGTCTCGGCGGAGCCGAAGCACGGGGAGAGTCGGCGCACCGACAAGGCCGGATTGTTTGAGGGGGCGCAGGCAGCCGGCATGGAAACCGAGGTCGTGGGCTGGTACTTCCCGTACTGCGAGGTTCTGGGGAAGGCCGCCACGCGCTGTCGGTCCTACAGTATGTACAACGCGGCTACGTCATATGACGGGTTCAGCCTGGCCGCGCCTGTCGAGACGGTGCTGAACATCTGGCCGTACCAGATGCCCACGGGTCTGCTCAAACGACCGTTCGCAGCGCGACTGCATCGGGCGGAACTCGATGCCATCACCGCCCTGGCGGCGGCACCCCCGCCGGCTGGCCCGGTGTTCAGGTGGGTCCATTTCAACGTGCCGCATGTCCCCTGGCTCCAGGACACGGGTCCGCTGGCGTTCCGGGCCTTCGAACAAACGCGCGAGCGCTACTTGCGGCAACTCGATGAAGTGGACCGTGCGCTCAACACGACGCTCGGCGCGCTGGAACAGACAGCGGCAGGTCGCACCACAACGGTGGTGATCACCGCCGACCACGGCTCGAGACGTGGCCACGCTGGGGATCCGCTCCACGTGCCCCTGATTGTCTGGACGCCAAGCGGCACTCACCTGGACCTTGCCGAGGATGTCCGCGTCGGCGACGTGCTCAACAGAGTCGTCGCAGGCGCATGCCGTCAATAGGCTAATTGCGGAGTTTGTCGACGATGGCGGTTGTCGAATGGCCTTCTTCGATGCTGACGCGAATGACCACCCCGCCGCGGGCTTCGACGATGTCGCGGCCGACAATCCGGTCGGCGGCCCAGTCGGCGCCCTTTACGAGGACGTCGGGCTGAATCAGGCTGATGATCTCGTGCGGTGTGTCCTCATCAAATACGACAGTCGCGTCCACACACGCCAGCGCGGCGACAACCTCGGCGCGCTCCGCCTCGGGATTGACGGGGCGTGTCGGACCCTTGATGGCGCGCACGGACCGGTCGGAGTTGATGGCCACGATCAGCACATCCCCGTGGCGCCGAGCTTCCGCGAGGTAGCGAACGTGTCCCGGATGGAGGATGTCGAAGACGCCATTGGTAAAGACGACGCGCTTCTGCTCGCGCCCTAGCTGCTCACGCCACCGCGCGGCTGCGTCCTGTGTCATGACTGGCATGTGGTTGGTCTCGATCCGGCGTTGCCTACCAGTACCTCAGGCGGTAGTAGATCGTCTTCTGCCACTCAACCAGACCCGCCAGTAGCGTGTTTCGGTCGGTCCACCATGTGTCTGGCTTGTACCGGTCCTGCGCCGCCGGCCGCATGCGGACGACAACGCCGGTTCCGCGCAACATCCATTCGAAGATGTAACCAGCCCGGCGCGTGTGGAACGAAGATGACACAATGATGACTTGGCGGATTTGGCGCGTCTTGATCCACGCTGCGACGATGGACGCCTCTTCGACGGTGGACTTGGCCTGATCTTCCAAGACGACGATGGCTGATTCCGGTACGCCGAGTTCTTTGAGGTAGCGCCGCTGGCGTTCGACGGCGCGCTCCACTTTCACCTTACGCCGAAGAAGTTCGGGAAGAGCTGCACTGTCGCGCTCCGTGGTCAGGACAATCAGCGGCGCCGCGTGGGCAGCAAACAGATCCGCAGCTTCGAGTTCCCGGTCGCCTTCACCTCCCGAGAGCACGATGATGGCGTCCGATGATTCCATCGCGTCCGCGCGCACCAGTTCGCGTCCAATCCACTGGAGGATGGGTGTTCTGGTGGCGTAGAGAACCAGCGCGACAGCGAGAAACGCCCCAAACCAGATCGCGAGACCGCGCCATGGCCTCTGGGTGCGGCGCTGTGGGCTCCGAGTGGCCCGCTGCTGGCTATGGCTCCTGCGTGTCATTCGTCACCGGAGGGTTGAAGCGCACTCCGCCGCTGAAGCTCCATGTGTGGCGCGGCCGGTAGATCCCGACGTCCTGCACGCGGGACTTGACGTGGAAGCTGTAGAGCAGGCGGTGATAGTCGTAGGGGTAGCCGTCGTGCCGATGGAGCGCCACGTCGAGCTTGTAGGTGCCGGCCACCAGGTCGAGTCCATCGATCCGGAAGTTGATCTCGGCCTCGCCCTCGAGGCCCTCGGCCTCGAACTTCTCATGATCGGTGTTGGTGCCAAAGCAGCAGACGCCGTCCATGTTGAACAGGCCGATCCCGACGACGAAATCCGTCAGCGGGTGCGCCGCGTGAAGCTTGATGCGGATGTCGACCCGCTCGCCGGCCTGGAACACGTGCGCGGGCTGGCCCTCCTCGCCCACAAGCTGCACGTCGGTAATCTCCGCCTCGCGCGATCCCCACCGGCCCTCGCCCGCCTGGAACATGTCTGGATGCCCGGCAGGCTCGCCAACAGCGTGTTCAGGTGACTCCTTCTCGGATGCGCCATCATCTGGCGCGTCCGGCCCGGATATGTCGTGTCCACCTTCGGTGGCAACTTCGTGCGCCGGTGCAGTTTCTGTCTCGGGAAAAAAGTCACCCAACCCCTTTTCCCCCAGAGAGTCACCCGCCCCCTTTTCGGCGGCGGTCGCCACGCTCGCCTGCGCCTTCGCATCGGCGGCGGCGATCTGGACCTCTTCCTGGCGGTCGACATCCGTGATGTATGCCGCCACGACGCGTCTCGGGTCGCCGATGCCGCGCGACCGCCCTTCGTCCAGCCACAGCGCCATGTCGCAGAACCGCTCGACCAGCGTCAACTGGTGTGTCACCAGGAGAATCGTCTTGCCGCGGCGGCGGAACTCCGCGAACTTGTCGAGGCACTTGTGCGAGAACGCCTCGTCTCCAACCGCCAGCACTTCGTCGACCAGCAGCACGTCCGGATCCACGTGAATCGCGACGGCGAATCCCAGGCGGACGTACATGCCGGACGAATACGTCTTGACCGGCGCGTCGATGAAGTCCTGCATCTCGGCGAACTCGACGATCTCGTCGAAGCGACGCGTGATCTCCCGCTTCGACAGGCCCAGCATGATGCCGTTGATGAAGACGTTTTCGCGCCCGGAGATTTCGGGATGGAACCCCGCCCCGAGCTCAATCAACGCCGAAATGCGACCTGCAACGGTCACGCGGCCGGATGTTGGCTTGGTGATACCGGCGACGAGCTTCAGCATCGTGCTCTTGCCGGAACCGTTGCGGCCAACAATGCCAAACGTCGATCCGGCTGGCACCTCAAACGACACGCCATTGAGCGCGTTGAACGTCTCGGCCGGATTCAGGTCGCCGACCATCGATCCGGACAGAATCGCGCTCTTGAGCGTCGCAAACTGGCGGCGCCGCGAGTACTTCCGGTAGGTCTTCCGGACGTCGACAACCTCAATGGCGGGTTTCATACTTCTTCGGCGAACGAATCCCTGAGTCGATCAAACATGAAGTAGCCTACAAAGAACAACAACACCGACGCCGCGCCCAACGCGAGCAACCACTTCCAGTGGCCGAAATCCCCAGGAAAAAACAGGATTTCCTGGTACGAGACCGCCAGGTGCGTGAACGGATTCAGATTCAGCACCGTCTTCATGATCGGCGGCGCGCCGTTCATCGAGTAGATGATGGGCGTCGCGAAGAACCAGAATGTCATCAGGTTCGACAGGACGTCCTTGAAGTCGCGAAAGTGCACGGTGAGCGCCGACACGATGAGCGCGAGTCCGAGCGTCAGGATCAACTGCACCAGCACGACGACGGGGAACCACACGACCTCCGACCATTGCAGCGGCGCCTGGTAGCAGATCAGGAACACGACGAGGATCGGCAGCGCCAGCAGGAAGTGCACCATGTTCGCCAGAACGGTGACGATGGGGAGCACTTCGGCCGGAAACATGACTTTCTTGATGAGGTTCCCGCCAGCGATGAGGACGTTTGAAGACTCCAGAAGAGACGAGGAGAACCACGTCCACGGGAGAATGCCGCAGAACAGGAACAACGGGTACGGGTTCATATCCGGTTGCCGCGACACCAGGACGTACGAAAACACGAACGTATAGATGAGCAGCAGCAGTAAGGGGTTGATAAACGACCAGAAGAAGCCCAGCACCGACGCTCTGTAGCGCGCTTTCAGCTCGCGTGCCACCAGGCTCTGGATGAGCTGCCGATACTTCAGCAGGTTTGTGAGGTTTTTCAGCACTACCCTGAACCTGTCTGGATGCGGGCTTTCGCCGGCATGACGAAATCAAACCACCAAAACGCGCCTCTACGATCTCTGGACGGGCACGGGGGCCCGCCCCTACGGTGCCGTCACATCCACAATCACGACCGTAATGTTGTCGGGGCCGCCGGCGGCGTTGGCTGCCTCGATAAGCGTCGAACACAGCGGGCCCGGGTCGCCGTGCGGTGTGCGCGCCATGATGGCGGCGATCGCCGAATCGGGCACGGGCGTCGAGAGGCCGTCGCTGCAGAGCAGGATTCGATCTCCTGGCTCCAACGCGATCGGCGTGATCTCGACATCTGGATCCTCGGCGCCAGCCAGCGCGCGCGTCACCAGGTTGCGCCACGGATGCCGCCGCGCGTCCTCGTCTGTCATCGCTCCCGTCGCGATCTGCTCCTCGACCCAGGAATGATCGCGCGTGATCTGTTCAAGCCGACCCTCGCGCCATACGTACGCACGACTATCTCCCACATGCGCCACGAGTGCCGGCAGGATCTGGGCCTCGCCGGACGCCGCTGGTGGTTGCGCGACCAGCAGGGCAACGGCCGTGGTCGCCATCCCGCGCAGCGCGGCGTCATCTGTTGTCCGTTGCTGGATCTGCCTGTTGGCGAGTCTGAACGCCGACGACAGCCGGTTGCCGTCGATGCCAAGAGCCGGGTTGTAGCCGAACGGCCACGTGGCCTGATCGCACTGCCCCGCGGTGTGTTCGACATACGCCTCAATCGCGTCAACCGCGATGTGCGACGCCACCTCGCCCGCGGCATGGCCACCCATGCCGTCGGCGACGACAAAGAGGCCAAGCGTTGGACGGAGGCTGAAGCTGTCTTCGTTTGATTCGCGACGAAGACCGGGATCGGTCGAGGCAGCGGACAGAATGTGCATCAGAACCTGGTTCGTGCCTTTGTCGCCACCTGAAGTCGGCTGATCGCCTTTATCAATGCGACGCGGGCACGCTCCATGTCGATATCCGATGCCCCTGTTCGCGCCGCCTGGATTTTGTCTTCGGCCCGGCGCTTCGCCTCTTCGGCTCGCCGCAAGTCGATCTCCTCGGCGCGCTCCGCGAACTGGGCCAGCAACCTGACGCGGTCGGGCAACACCTCGGCGAACCCGAAGGCAATCGACAGGTAGTGCTTCTCGGTGCCCTTCCGGTACCACATCTGACCGACGCGCAGACCCGTCAGCAGCGGTGTGTGGCCCGGGAGAATGCCGAGATAGCCTTCCGTGCCCGGCAACTGCACCTCGTCCACCTCCTCGTGGGCAATGGCGCGGTCGGGCGTCACGATCTCGAGCGTCAAATGCGAGGGTAACGACATTATGACGTCTTCATCTGCTCGGCCTTCGCGACGGCCTCCTCGATGGTGCCAACCAGGTAGAACGCCTGTTCCGGCAGCGCGTCGTGCTTGCCGTCGACGATCTCCTTGAAGCCCCTGATCGTCTCCTTCACCGGCACGTACTTACCCGTGAGGCCGGTGAACTGCTCGGCGACGTGGAACGGCTGCGACAGGAACCGCTGGATCTTGCGCGCGCGGCCCACGATGAGCTTGTCGTCTTCCGAGAGTTCGTCGATACCGAGAATCGCAATGATGTCCTGCAGGTCCTTGTACCGCTGCAACACCTGCTTCACCTGGCGCGCCACGTTGTAGTGTTCCCATCCAATGACGTGGGGATCGAGGATGCGCGAGGTCGACGCGAGCGGATCGACCGCCGGGTAGATGCCCAATTCGACAATCGCGCGCGAGAGATTTGTCGTCGCATCGAGGTGCGCGAACGTCGTCGCCGGCGCAGGATCCGTGTAGTCGTCGGCCGGCACGTAAATCGCCTGCACTGACGTGATCGATCCCTTCTTCGTCGAAGTGATTCGCTCCTGCAGTTCGCCCATTTCGGTGGCGAGTGTGGGCTGGTAGCCGACGGCGGACGGCATGCGGCCGAGCAGCGCGGACACTTCCGATCCGGCTTGCGTGAAGCGGAAGATATTGTCGATGAAGAGGAGCACGTCCTTGCCTTCGGCGTCGCGGAAGTACTCTGCCACCGTCAGCGCCGACAGAGCGACGCGGAGACGCGCGCCCGGCGGTTCGGTCATCTGGCCGTAGACCAGCGCCGCGCGCGATTCTTCGGGCACGCCAGCTTTGATGACGCCGCCTTCCTGCATCTCGATCCACAGGTCGTTTCCTTCGCGCGTCCGTTCGCCGACGCCCGCGAAGACCGACACACCACCGTGCTGCATGGCAATGTTGTGGATGAGTTCCATGATGATGACGGTCTTGCCGACGCCCGCGCCGCCAAACAACCCGATTTTCCCACCGCGCAAATATGGCTCGAGCAGGTCGACGACCTTGATGCCCGTCTCGAACATCTGCAATTCGGTCGACTGCTCTTCGAGCGTTGGCGCCGATCGGTGAATTGGCCAGCGTTCGGCCGAGAGCACCGGCTGGTCTGGAAAATCGACCGGCTCGCCGAGCACGTTCAGCACGCGACCGAGCGTCTGGGGGCCGACGGGCATGGTGATGGGGGCGCCCGTATCCACGACCTTCATGCCGCGCTGCAGGCCGTCGGTCGGCTTCATGGCGACGGTTCTCACGCGCCCCTCGCCCAGGTGCTGCTCGACCTCGACGATGATGTCGAACTTCCGACCTTCGACTTCGGCCAGGATGTGCAGCGCGTTATAGATGGGGGGCAGATCGCCTCCCGGGAACTCGACATCGACGACCGGCCCGATTATTTGGACGATGCGGCCTTCACGTTGGGTTGCGACTGTACTCATACGGTTCGTCATCCTTATAACGCCTGCGCGCCCGACACCACCTCGATGATCTCCCGCGTAATGGCCGCCTGCCTGACCTTGTTCATATAGAGCGTCAGGTCGTCCATCATCTCTGTCGCGTTCTTCGTGGCCGCGTCCATCGCCGTCATCCGCGCCGCATTCTCGGCCGCGCCCGATTCGAGCAGCACGCGCCATACGTGCGTCCGCACGTACGCGGGCAACAGTTGTTCGAGCAGCGCTTTCTCGTTGGGCTCGTACAGATAATCCACCCGCGCGGCCGGCGCCTCGTCATCCAGGCGCTCGCGTGGGATGGGCAGCAACTGCTCCGTCACTACGCGCTGCTGGAGGACCGACTTGAACTCGTTGTAGACCAGGTAGACCGCGTCCACCTTCTCCTCGACGAACTGCGCGGCCGCCAGGTCCGCGATTTCGCGCGCATCCTCGAAGTTAAGACGCTGGAACAGGCTTACCCGTTCGTATCTCACGTCGTAGCCACGGCGACGGAAGAAGTCGCGGCCCTTGCGGCCCACCAACCCCAGCGTCACCGCGCGCGATGGATCGCCAAGCAGAACGTGTCCGGCGGCCTTCATGATGTTCGTATTGAAGCTGCCGCAGAGACCCTTGTCGGCCGTGACGATGATGATGAGCGCCGACTTCTCTTCGCGCACGGCGAGCAACGGGTGCGCCGACGGGTCGGTGCGCGCCGCCAGACCGCGCAGCACGCGCAGCATCTCGTTGGAGAACGGCCGCGCGTTCAGGATGCGATCCTGCGACTTGCGCAGTCGCGAGGCGGCGATCATTTTCATCGCCTTGGTGATCTGCTGCGTCGACTTGACGGCGCGGATCCGGCGACGGAGGTCAATTAACGATGGCATCTTTGCTCAACCATCTACGCAACCGCGCTCTTCTTCCCTGCCGCAAACGTCTCGCCGAACTCCTTGAGCGCCGCGCCCATCTCGGCCTTCAGCGCATCGGCCAACTGCTTCTTCTCGGCAATCGCCCGCAGAATCGCCGGCTTGCGCGAGTCGAAGAAGCGGTAGAGTTCCTGCTCGTACTCGCCGATGTTCTCAACCGGCACGGGATCGAGATACCCGTTGGTGCCCGCGAAGATCAGCAGCACCTGCTTCTCGATCGCCAGCGGCTCATACTGCGGCTGCTTGAGAATTTCGACGAGTCTTTTGCCGCGGTTTAACTGCGCCTGCGTCGCCTTGTCGAGGTCGCTGCCAAACTGCGCGAATGCCGCCAACTCGCGATACTGGGCCATGTCGAGGCGTAACGTGCCGGCAACCTGGCGCATGGCTTTCACCTGGGCCGACCCGCCAACGCGCGACACCGAATTGCCGACGTTGATTGCCGGCCGGACGCCCTGGTGGAACAGGTCGGTCTCCAGGAAGATCTGGCCGTCGGTGATGGAGATGACGTTGGTCGGAATGTACGCCGACAAGTCGCCCGCCTGCGTTTCGATGATCGGCAGCGCGGTCAACGAGCCACCGCCCTGCTCCTTGTTCATTTTGGCCGCGCGTTCGAGCAGCCGTGAATGCAGGTAGAAGACGTCGCCCGGGTACGCCTCGCGGCCCGGCGGACGGCGCAGCAGCAGCGAGATCTCGCGGTACGCCTGCGCGTGCTTCGAGAGGTCGTCGTAGATGCAGAGCGCGTGGTTGCCGTTGTCGCGGAAGTACTCGCCCATCGAGCAGGCCGAGTACGGGCTGATGTAGAGCATCGCGGCCGGCTCCGACGCGGCAGCGGCCACGACAATGCTGTACTCCATCGCCCCGGCAGCCTCGAGTGTCTTGACCACCTGCGCGATCGTCGACTGCTTCTGGCCGATCGCGTTGTAGATGCAGATGACGTCCTGGCCCTTCTGGTTGATGATCGTGTCGACGGCAATCGCCGTCTTGCCGGTCTGGCGGTCGCCGATGATCAACTCGCGCTGACCGCGACCAATCGGCACCATCGAATCGATGGCCTTGAGGCCGGTCTGCAGCGGCTCGCGCACGGGCTGACGGGCGACAACGCCTGGCGCGATGCGCTCGATGGGCGAGAACTGCTGCGTCGCAATGGGACCCTTGCCGTCGACCGGCTGGCCGAGCGAGTTCACGACGCGCCCCACCAACTCCTCGCCCACGGGCACGGAGATGATGCGGCCGGTCCGCTTGACCGGGTCGCCTTCCTTGATGGTGTGGTACTCGCCGAGTAGCACGGTGCCAACGCTGTCTTCCTCGAGGTTCAGCGCGATCCCGAACACGCCATGCGGGAACTCGAGCATCTCGCCGGCCATCGTGTTCTCGACGCCATGGACGCGCGCGATGCCATCGCCCACAACGACCACGCTGCCGACTTCGGACACGTCGATATCGATGGCCTGGCTGCCAATCTGGTCGCGGATGACTTTGGTGATCTCTTCGGCCTTGATGTTCATAAGCTCGTGTCTAGGGTTACGCGGAACGTCCAATTCGCTCCCGCATCTTCTCGAGTTGCCGCTTCACGCTTCCGTCGTACACCGTGCTGCCGATGCGCGTGACGACGCCGCCCAGCACGGTGGGGTCGGTGGCCGTCGTCATCAGCACCTTTCGGCCCGTGAGCGCGCCCAGACTGGCTTCCAGTTTCTGAACGCGATCCGGCGGCAATGCTACGGCGGAGGTGACCTGCGCCCGAACAACCTTCTGATGATCCATCAACCGGCTGCGGTACGCCTCGATCAAATCCGGAAGCAGCGCGATGCGGTCGCGGCCGGCCATCATCGTCAGCAACTTGTTGAGCACCGGAGTCAGCTCGAGCTTCGGCAGCATCGCGGAGACGATGCCCTGCTTCTGCGTGGTGGGCACGGCGGGATTGGTCATCACTTTCCACAGGTCGGCGTGACCGCGGAACAGATCGGCCACCGCGGCGAGCTGCTGTTCAACCACCTGCGGATCGGCTTCCGCAAGGGCGACATCGAGTAATGCCCGGGCGTATCGTGCTGCGCTGGTTCGTGCTGTCATCGCCTACTTCCCGACCTGCACCAAGTATCTATCCACGAGGCGGATTTGATCCGCATCAGTGATCGTGGTCCTCACTCGTTCTGATGCGACGGCCACGGCCAGATCGGCGGCCTGCTTCGTCAGTTCGCGTTCGGCGAGTTTGAGCTGGGTGCCGATTTCGCGCCGCGTCACTTCGAGCAGCCGCTCGCGCTCAGACTGGGCGGCCTGCCGGATGCGCGCTTCCTCGGCGACGACTTCTTCGGCGCCGGCCTTGCGTAGTGCCTCAAGCTCGGCTGGCAGCGACTGCATCTTCTGTGCGATGGCTGCCTGCTCGGCGGCGGCTCCTGTGCGCATGTCGCTGGCTTTGACGAGACGCTCGCGGATCTGCGTGGAACGGTTCGTCAGATAGACGGCGAGCGGCGAGCGAAGCAGATAAAAGAGGGTGCCGGCCAGCAGCGCGAAATTGAACAGCCTGGCGATCGTGGCAACCATCGGATTGCCGTGTTCGGCTGCGGCTGCCTCGTTTTCGGGGCCTGCTGCCGCTGTCTTGTGTTCGCCGGTTGCGGCTGCCTGATGCCCTGCTTCCGCGCCTGCGACCGCGGTGGGTTTGTGTTCGCTGACTGCGGCTGTTTGATGCTCGCCTGCCGCGCCTCCTGCGGGCGGTGGCTGGGTCGCGTACGCGGTCGGCTGGGTCGTGGTCGCGTGCACAGGCTGGGCCAGCGTGACGGCCGCGCCGGCGACCGTAATCACCAACGCGGAGACGAGAATGGCGATGGTCCAGGAGTGTCGAACCGGCACGCGCATGTGGTCTGCCCCGATATCCTCACGGCGGGCCGGTAATCCGAACCCGATCTTACCCTTCGACCCAAGTCGTGTTGGGCGCCGCCTCAACGCTGCGCGCTGGTCGATCGCCGTCGTCTTGGGCCGTCCTCGATCGCAACACAGGCGGGCTCAGGATTCAGTTCGTGCGCCCAAGCACCTTGTCTGCGATTTCGCGTCCAAGCTGGTCCGCGTCCCGTTCGAGCGTGGTCCTGGCCTGGGCCACCTGTGCGTCGAGCTGTGTGCGCGCGTCGGCGAGCGTCTTATCAACCTCGCCCCGCGTTTTCGCTATCAACTCGGTGCGGTAGGCATCGCCGGCCTTGCGGCGCTCGTCCAACTGCTTGTAGAGATCGGCCCGTGCCACGCCCATCTTGGCGTCAAATTCGGCGCTCGCGGCTTTCGCTTTTGCGGTTGCGTCTTCCGCCATCTGCATCGCCGACTGGACAGCCGTCTCGCGCTCACGAATCACGCGCAAAACGGGCTTGAACAGCCAACGGTCGAGAATGACCGCCAACACCAGGATGGCTGCGATGACCCAGAGGACGGACAAGTCCGGAAGCACGCCTTCGCCTCCGCGTACGGCACACGTACGCCTTACGCCAAAACCTAGATTCTACACGGGATCGCGAGCGTTGGTCCAGTGGCTGACGTTGATATCAACGCTCGTGCGCAGGGCTGTTGTCGTTGTGAGAAGCCGATCCGTCTCGCGATATCGCGGAAGCACGGCCGTGACCAAACGGAAGGTTGGTTCATTGGCAAGCGCTGACCTCGGAAGAGGACTGGGGTCCAGTGAACGATGGAGTCAACGGCGGGTAATGGGGTCAGACCCTCTTTTTCACCCGTCCGACGCACCTACTGGCTGACCGGCACGTGCGGTCGCACGAGCTTCACGACCAGGCGGGCCGACTCGCGAGCGTCTGTCGCATCGCCCTTCCGATAGAAATCGGAGGGCGTTAGGTCCTCGGCACCGTAGAAGGCCAGTTCCCGATCGCGGCGTAGGGCGCGCGAGACCGCGGCCAGTCGTGGAATGTCCGGCCGGAGCGCCTCTGGAATCCGGTCACGTTCGGCCTCGAGCACGTCGGCGACGTCGTGGATGCGCGGCGGCTCGACGCCGGCCGCCCGCAGCAGACCCTTGAGGGCGAGCTCCACCACTTCCTGCGACTCGCGGACGACGTCGGCCCAGCTCTCGGCGTCGAACAACACGTCAAGCGCGCGCAGCCTGGCTTCCGCCCGGCGCACGTGATCGCTCGCGAGATCTCGATTTCGCATCAGGCTGCCACCGTCCAGTAGGGCTGGCCATGGACCGAGCGCCGCACCAGGCGGCCGGTCGCGATGTCGCCCCGCACCGCGGCCAGGTGGCGCGTCAGTGCGCCATCACGCTCGAACAATACGACGCCGTCGATGGCCGCTTCGCACCAGGCGCCCGGCATGGTCCGGACATCGGCTGGAATATGGACGAAGTGCGGATCGATACTAAGTGCCCCGATTCCGAAGTACGCCGGCGGATCAGCGTCCCACTCACGGTACAGGGCTCGCGAAAGCGGAATCGAACTGTCGACGACCACGAGGAGGTCGACATCCGACGTGGCGGCCGCGTTGCCTCTGGCGTACGAGCCAAACACGAGAACACCGATAAGTCTCTCGGAAAACTGCGCGAGCGACCACTCAACCGCCGCCCGAGCCCCTTCGTCGATCAACAACGTGGGTCCCGGCACACTCAAGCGGCGGGCGCAGTATTCGTTCAACGAGATGCCGAGGCCTCGCGCGGTGGCCCGGAGGCGCGCGTGGACCTGTGCCTGTAATCGCAGCAGGAAACGCCCAGATACCGATTTCGAGGCAGACCGTCGCATGGTTCTGAATGATATCACATGCGTTGGTGTGTCGATATCAGCGCGTGTGCGCAGGGCTATCGTCCTGGCGATTAGCCTGCCCCGTCTCGTCTTCAGTCGATGCCCAACAGCTCAGGGTTTAGACGATTTTGAGCAGGCGGTCGCCTTCTGGCAGCGCTTCCCCGATTCGCATCGCGACGACGCCGGCACGGGTAAGCGCTTTGTCGACCGCGGCGGCGTGTTCGGCGGCGGCGGCAATCAGCAACCCGCCCGATGTCTGCGGATCGAACAACAACAGGACGAGGTTCGGGTCGAGCCCGTCGGCGATGCGCACGCGCGCCTCGAAGTGGTCGAGGTTGCTGCGCATCCCTCCGGACTTGCTGTCGGCGGCCAGCGTCAACGCCCCGGTGAGAATCGGCACCTTGCGGGCTTCGAGTCTGAGCGTGACGTGGCTCGCGATCGCGACTTCGCTCGCATGCCCAATCAGGCCGAAGCCTGTTATGTCCGTACAGGCATGCACCCAGCCAGCGGGCAGCGCGCGGAGTGTGTCCGCGGCATCGCGGTTCAACTGCACCATCGATCTGGTCGCAGCCGACACGACGGATTCCGTTGCGCGGCCTGCCTTGATCGCGGTGCCTACGACGCCGGTGCCGATGGCCTTGGTGAGAAAAAGCTTGTCGCCGGGTCTGGCGCCGGCATTCGACAGCACCCGCGACGGATCAATTTCGCCAGTGACGGCGTAGCCGAACTTGATCTCGTTATCCTGAACCGTGTGGCCGCCAAGTAGTGCCACGCCCGCCTCGCGAAGCTTGTCGAAGCCTCCCCGAAAGACGGCGCGGATGGTGGCCGCGTCAAAATCCTTCTTCGGGAATCCTGCGATCGCGAGCGCGGTCAGTGGGCGCCCACCCATCGCATAGATATCGCTCAGCGCGTTGGCGGCGGCAATCTGGCCGTAGGTGTATGGGTCGTCGACGATCGGCGTGAAGAAATCAACCGTCTGAACCAGCGCAGGGCCAGCAGCCCACTTGTACACACCAGCGTCGTCCGCGGTCCGGAAGTCGATCAGGATGCGGTCATCTTGCTGCGCGGGAATGTCGCTCAGGACCTGAGCGAGCTCGCCTGCGGCGAGTTTGCTCGCTCAACCCGAGCAGGAGACCATCTCGGTCAGACGCTTTGCCATATCGATCCTTGTCACGCTTTCCTGTTCATGTGGTCTGTTCTTCGCAAAACGCCGCGCCAGCCAGAGCCCGCCCTCAACGCTCCGTCAGTGCCTCGTAAAGGCGCTGCAGTTCGTCCTCGTTCTTGAACGCGATCCGAATCACGCCGCCCTTTCCGCGGCGGATGATGTCCACGTTTGTGCCAAGCGCCATCCGCATCTTGTCCTGCGCCGCACGGGTGTGAACGTCGACGCCGCGCACGGCCGCGCCCTTCTTCGCGTCTCCAGCAGGCGTGGTCAGCGCTCGCGTGACCACCTGTTCTGTTTCCCGCACCGAGAGACTGCGCGCGACAATGTCGCGGGCGAATGTGCGCTGGGCCAACTCTGTTTCGAGCGCGAGCAGCGCCCGCGCGTGACCCATGCTGAGCCGTCCGGCCGACACGTCGTCCTGCACGTCGGCCGGCAGTTTGAGCAGGCGCAGATAGTTGGCAACCGAGGATCGGTCCTTGCCGACAGCCGCTGCGATGTCTTCCTGTTTGAGATGAAACTCGTCGGCCAGTCGCCGATACGCTTTCGCCTCCTCGATGGGATTGAGGTTCTCGCGCTGGATGTTCTCAATGAGCGCCCACTCGAGCAGTTTCTGATCGTGGTCGTCGGGCACGTCGCGCACCACAACCGGGACCGTCATGAGGCCGGCCCGCTTCGCGGCGCGCCACCGGCGTTCACCAGCAATGATCTGGTACGCGCCGCCTGCGCGTCGGACGACGATGGGCTGGATGACGCCGCTGGTTTTGATCGAGCGCGTCAGATCGTCGAGCCCCGCCTCGTCTGCGCGCGAGCGCGGCTGATACTGGTTTGGCGAGAGTTGGGCGATCTCGACTTCGAACGGCGCGCCGGCCGTCGGTACTGCCAACGAGAGCGGTTCACCAATCAGAGCGCCGAGTCCCCTACCGAGCGCGGGTCGTTTCTCTGGCATCGTCGTTCCTGACTATTGGCTGGCAGCCGCGGCATGGGGCGCGCGGCCGTTGCGGGCCAGCATTTCGCGTGCGAGCGAGACGTACGCCTCTGCCCCGCGCGATTTGACGTCGTACAGAATCACGGGCATGCCGTGGCTGGGCGCTTCGCCGAGCCGCACGTTGCGCGGAATGACTGTGTGGAACACCTTCTCCTTGAAGAACTCGCGCACATCGCGCGAGACCTGCTGTCCCAGATTCGTCCGGTCGTCGTACATCGTCAACACCACTCCCTCGATGTCGAGCGCGGGATTGAGCACGGCGCGGACGCGCTTGAGCGTGCTGACGAGATCGGCCAGGCCCTCGAGCGCGAAGTACTCGCAGTGAAGCGGAATGAGCACGGCGTCGCAGGCGACGAGCGCATTGAGCGTCAACAGGCCGAGCGAGGGCGGACAGTCGATCAGGATGTAGTCGTATTGCTGGCGAAGCGGCTGGACGATACGGCGGAGTCGCGATTCGCGAGCGAGGACGGACACCAGTTCGATTTCGGCGCCAGCGAGATTTCGATCCGCGGGAATGGCGAAGAGCCCGGTGATACTGGTGGACAGCACAAACGAGGCCGGATTGGTGACTTCGTCTACCAGCATCGCGTCGTAGATGTTGCCGGCCGCTGTGTGCTGACCTTTGAGGCCGACACCGCTGGTGAGATTGCACTGCGGGTCGGCGTCAACGAGGAGGACGCGCTGGTCGGCGAGGGCAAGCGATGCGCCGAGGTTGATGGCCGTTGTGGTTTTGCCGACGCCACCCTTCTGGTTAGCGACAGCGAGGATTCTTCCCATTAGGCTAGTCACCAGAAAACAGTACAATCTGATACGCGGCCACAGGAGAATATCACGAAACGGATGGAAAACGGAACGAAGAGCATACATGTTCCACGTGGAACTGTGATGTTCTAAAGGACTTTTCGGAGAACTACGAGCCGGCTGCGCAGCGATTCGACCAGGGGGAGGGTGGCCTCGTAGGCGAGAGGCGGTGCGACAAGCGGGGGCGCCTCGGTCGCGACGTTACTCCGAAAGAGCATGATGCGCCCGCCAAGTCTAAGGAACGCCTGGAGCCTGGCGAGAAGCTTCTGTTCGATGCGCACGGCGCGGACGGTGACGGCGTCGTGTGCTTCGTGCAGCTCGGGCCGGGTAAGGAGATCCTCGGCGCGCGCGGTTTCGACTGCGGCATCGTGGAGATCCAGGTGACGGATGGCTTCACGGAGGAAGGCTGATTTCCGCGTCTTCGATTCAACCATCAATAAATGAATCGCGGGCGCCGCAAGCTTGAGCGGAATGGCCGGGGAGCCGCCTCCCGATCCGATGTCGAGCACCCGGGGATGCGGCCCAAGTTGCGCTTGGCCGTGTCCGTGGCCGTGCGGGCCATGGAACAGGCGTGCAGCGACCAGTGGCTCGATGAGGAGGCGATCAATGGCCTCGTCTGGCGCATCGACGAGCGAGAAAGCCGTCAGGTTGATCTTCTGATTCCAGAACTCGAGCAGGCGGTAATAGGCGCCCAAAGCTTCGGCCAAGGATGGATCAATCGTGACGCCCGCTCGACGCGCGCGCTTCGTCAACCGATCCGAGAATTCTCGAGGCGTCATTGGGCAGCCGTTTCAGAAAAACCACCACAAGGGCGACCGCGGCGGGCGTGACACCGGGAATGCGCGCCGCCTGCCCAATCGTCAGCGGCTCAACTTCGGTGAGCCGGTGAACGACTTCTCGCGACAACCCCGGGATTCTCTCATAGAGGAACCCTGCGGGGATAGCACGACCTTCCTCTTCCCTGTTCTTTCCGACCTCCGCCGCCTCCCGCTTCAGGTATCCATCGTACTTCACCGTCGCTTCCGCCGTTGCCAGGTCGTGGTGTGCGCTGTCGGGATCGATGTCGAGGTCCACCGCGCCTTCCCGCCAAAGCGATTCCAGCGAAATCCCGTGTTGGCGCAGGCGCTGGTCGGCGGCCATCTGCCTGCCATTGTCGCACCGGACTGTTGCCGTTGAAATCGACGCCAGATTTCGATCGAGCCTGGTTCTGCGCCCCTCGAACCTGTTCCATCGGTCGTCAGAGACGAGACCAACCTCGCGGCCCCGCGGCGTCAGTCTGAGATCGGCATTATCGGCCCTGAGCAACAACCGGTGTTCGGCTCGCGAGGTGAACATCCGGTACGGTTCGAGGCAGCCCTTTGTCACCAGATCGTCAATCAGGATACCGATGTAAGCCTCATCACGGCCAAGCGTGAAGGCGGGTCGCCCCTTGACGGCAAGCGCCGCGTTGATGCCGGCCACTATGCCCTGCCCTGCGGCCTCCTCGTACCCTGAGGTTCCGTTGATTTGGCCCGCCAAGTACAGGCCGCCCACACGCTTTGTTTCGAGCGTGGATCGAAGCTCCGTCGGCAGGACGAAGTCGTACTCGACCGCGTAGGCCGGCCGAAGCATCTCGGCGTCTTCCAAGCCAGGCATAGCATTGACGATCCGCTGTTGGATGCCGCGAGGCAGGCTCATGGAGAACCCATTGACGTAGATTTCGTCAGCGTCCACGCCTTCAGGCTCGAGGATGATCTGGTGCCGCTCTCGATGCGGAAACTTGAGGACTTTGTCTTCCAGCGACGGGCAATAGCGCGGACCGACGCCTGAGATCTGGCCGTTGTAGAGCGGTGACTCCCCCACATGATCCCGGACAAGTTGGTGCACCGCGTCGTTCGTGAACAACTGGTGGCAGCGCACTTGACTCCGTTCGATGTGGCCTGTCATGAAGGAAAGTGGAACCGGGCTGGCGTCGCCGTGTTCCACGTGGAACACACCACGAGCGACTCCTTTTTCGAAATCGATGCTTCGCCGGTGAAGACGCGGGGGCGTGCCGGTCTTGAGTCGTCCCATCCGAAAGCCGAATCCGCGAATGGATTCAGCCAGCGCGGTGGCTGCGGGCTCGCCCGCCCGCCCGGCGGCCCTCTGCTCTTGGCCAATATGAATCAGCCCATTTAAGAACGTCCCGGTCGTGATGACCACGGCGCGGCAGGAGATGGATTCTTCTTGTTCTAGGTTAATACACCTAATCATTCCATTCTCAACGGAGATTTTCTCAACTACGCCAAACACCCACTTGATGTTCGGGTGCGCTTCGAGCGCCGTCCTCATCCACGCCGCGTACGCCGCCTTGTCGGCCTGCGCCCGCGGCGACCACACAGCCGCGCCCCGGCTCCGATTGAGCATCTTAAACTGTATGCCGGTCGCATCGATCGCCCGCCCCATCAGCCCGCCGAGCGCATCGACCTCTCGAACCAAATGGCCTTTCGCCGTGCCGCCAATCGCAGGATTGCACGGCATGTGGGCAACGGTGTCGCGCGACAGCGTACAGATCGCCACCGAACAACCCATCTGTGCGGCTGCCCACGCGGCCTCAACGCCCGCGTGCCCCGCACCAATCACAACGACATCAACGCTCGATCGCATTGTCAGATTCACCTGTCTCGCTGTGCGCATTCAATCGCGCATCCCGCTCGGTCCGCGTCATGCCGGCGAACGCCGGAATCCAGTCTGTGTGCTCCTCTGGATGCCGGCTGCCACCCCAACGCGGTTGCCGCGTCGGGGACCCCGGCTTCCGCCGGCATGACGAATCACACCTGTCAATCGCGCCTCTACTTCCCGATACAGAAGCGCTCGAAGATCGCGCGGAGAATGTCTTCGCTTGTTCGCTTCCCCACGACTTCGTCAAACGCGCGGCGCGCGGCCGCCAGATCCGCGAGCACCAATTCCTCGTTGAGACGCTCCCCCATCGCTTCAAGACCCAACAGTGCGCGGTCGATTGACTCGCGCGCGTCGCGCAGAAGCGCTTCGTGGCGGATGTTGGTGACGAGAGGCGCTTCAACGCGCGGTTCGGCGACTTCCAGCGCGCGCCCGATCGCGTCGCGCAGCGTGGAGAGACCGGCGCCCGTCTTCAAAGAGATCTCAACAGGAACGTCGACGAGTTCGACGGTGGTCCATGCGCGCGGCAAGTCGACCTTGTTCACAATCACCAACCGTGGCGCCTTCGCCGTACGCGCAAGAACCTCTTCGTCGTCTGCCTCCAGCGGCCGCGATGCATCCAATATCGCGAACACGAGGTCCGCCACGCTGTGGACTCGGCGGGCTCTCGCCACGCCCTCGCGCTCGATCTCGTCCTGAACGTCACGAATGCCCGCCGTGTCGACAAGGCTCAACCGCACGCCCTCGAAATCGACGGTCTCGCGCAGCAGGTCCCTCGTTGTCCCTGGAATGTCCGTCACGATCGCGCGTTCCGCACCGACGAGCCAATTGAAGAGGCTCGACTTCCCCACGTTTGGCTTGCCGACGATCGCAATCTGGCGGCCTTCCCGGATAATCCGCCCCAGACGTGCGCCGCCAAGCAACCGATCGATTCCGCCACCAACATCTCGCAGCGTCGCCGTCACTGTGGGCGGATCGACGAAGTGGTAACCCTCGTCTGGAAAATCAATCGACGCTTCGAGTTTCGCCACCAGATCAAACAACGGCGCGTCCAACGCCGCGATTGACCGCGTGAGCGTGCCCTCAAGTTGGTCGAACGCCACGCGCGCCTGCAACGGCGTCACGGCATCGACAAGATCGCCCACCGCCTCCGCCTGCACCAGGTCGATGCGGCCGCCCAGGTATGCGCGAAACGTAAACTCGCCGCGCTCAGCCAGCCGCGCACCCGCACCGATCGCGGCGCGCACAATCTCGCGCAGCACCGCTGGACTCCCGTGCGCACTGATTTCGACGACGTCTTCTGTCGTGTACGAGTGCGGCGCGGGAAAAAACGTCGCGACGACCTCGTCTATCCTCTGCGCGGGGCCGGAACCTGGCGCTCTTTCAGACGCGGCCGGCACGGCGGGGAAGTTGTGCGCCGCAATGAGATCCGGCGAGGCGCTAGCTTGCGCAACATCCTTGGTCGGTCGGAGCACGCCTCCACGCGGCGTTTCTGTTGCGGCGAGTGGCGCTGACCAGGGCCTGACAAACGTGTGTGTGGCATAACGCGGCTGGAGCGGATGCGGCGTCGCGAGAATGGCGCGGGAGACGTCTGCCGTGAGAGGTCCGCTGATGCGCACCACACCGATGCCCCCACGCCCGCTCGGCGTTGCGATGGCCACGATGGTGTCGGTGGGGGAGAACACGATGTCGAACGCGATCCTACACCGACAGACGTGCGAGGAAGATCCGAACCTCTCTGGATGCCGGCTTTCGCCGGCATGACGATTCACCAACAGGGGAGCCACGCGTGATTCGAGCGGGAACGGCCGCCTTCGCCTACGGCTACGTCGTGCCGAAGAGATCCGCCCCTACGGATTATTACCGACGGGCGGTGATGATCACGGTCTTCATGAAGGCGTCGCCGATCGATTCGGATGTCGCATTCGGCAATTCAGTGATCGCCATGTGGACGATGCGGCGTTCGTACGGGTTGAGGGGGCCCATTTCCTGCGACGCGCCGGTCGATACGGCCTTCTCCGCGAGAAACTTCGCCATCTTGTGCAACTCGGCGTCTTTGTCCTGCTGGAAGCCCAGGCAATCAACCGCCAGCCGTTGCCCCTCGGGAAGGTCGTCGCGGAAGATGCTCGACGCGATGTGCTGCAGCGCACTCAGGGCCTCGCCGCGCCGCCGCACAAGCAAATCGCCGCCTTCGCCATTCAGATTGACCCGCGGCCCGTCCGCCGTCTCTTCCATCGTCGCCGTCAGCGACAACCCCATGGCCGTCGTCACCGCCGTCACGAATTCCACAATGCGAGTATTCAGATCAGACATGGCTGCAACACCCATCACCTGACGAAAGCGTCCGTCATTCCGGCGAACGCCGAAATCCAGCCAGAGTGCCTCTCTGGATGCCAGCTGCCACCCCAACGCGGTTGCCGCGTCGGGGACCCCGGCTTCCGCCGGCATGACGATTCTCTGCTCGCGCGCGGCGTGCCGCGCCCCAACGGGAGATCGCCGGGTCTGAAGACCCGGCCTCCAGTGACGAAACACCCACCTCTGCCGCACGGCTTCGGCTGCGCGCGTCCCTACGGCAAATACCACCAGCGCTGGCGCAAGTCCGTGCGCGTCCCTACGAGACGCCGTTGGTCTTGCCTCCGCCGACCCTCTTAAGCTTCCGCTCCGCGGCCGGCCGCACCACGTGCACCACCTGCGGTCCGATAATCCGGTTGGTGATGACCTGCTGCAGAATCGCCAGCAGGTTACTGAAGAACCAGTAGATCACCAGGCCACTCGGCGCCCACAGGAACATGCCGGTGAACACAATCGGCATGAACATGAACATCTTCTGCTGCACCGGGTCCGCGGTCGATGGCGTCATCTTCTGCTGCACGACCATCGTGATGCCCATCAGCACCGGCGTCACGTAGAGCGGATCCTGCAGCGAGAGGTCTTTGATCCAGAACGCGAACGGCGCCCCGCGCAGCTCAATGGCCTGCGACAGCAAGTTGTAGAAGGCGAAGAGCACCGGCATCGTCAGGAGCATGGGCAGGCAGCCGCTTGCCGGGTTTACGCCGCGCTGCTTGTAGAGCTCCATCAGCTCAGTGTTCATCTTCTGCTTCTCGGGATCGGTCGCCTTCAGCTTGCCGTAGCGATCCTGAATGGCCTTGATCTCGGGCTGCAGCCCCTGCATCTTGCGCATCGACACCACGCTCTTGTGGCGCAGCGGGAAGATGACGAGGTTGATGAACAACGTGAGCGCGATGATCGACCACCCGTAGTTGTGCAGGTAGTCGTTGATCCCGTTGAGCATGCGCAGCAGCGGGACGGAAATGAACGCAAACCACCCGAAATCAACCGCGCGGACCAGTTCCTGATCAATGCCCTGCAGCAGATCGAACTGCTTCGGCCCGATGAAGAACCTGATGGTCGCATTCGAGCCCGCTGGCGGCTTCACGGTGTAGGAGACGTAGTCGCGTGTCGTCTTTCCATCAGCGTTCGGCACCGAAGTCGTGTCGTACACGAGGCGTGCGCCTGGAACCGCGAACAGTGCCGCCGACATGAAGTAGTGATCGTCAACGCCGCCCCAGCGCACGTCGCCTTCGTAGGTCGGTTGCGTCACAATCGCTTTCGCGTCGTGACGCTCGATGCTGCCCGCGCGGAACAGGATGCCTGCTGGCTTTTTGGAATACTGGCTTGTTGCGGCCGCCCCGACGTCACCAAGCCCGTAGCCCATCTTGAGCGCGAGGTTGGCGACCTCAACACCGGACGTAGTGCCGAGGCTTGCCTCGATGGTGTAGTTCTTCGGATTGATCGCAAACGTCTTGCGCGCGCGGAGGCCACTCGCTTCCCGGTATTCGAACGCGACGAGCGCGACGCCGGTCTTCGGGTCGGTGCTCGGTCCGTCACCTTCAACGCGAAACAGAGCGCTGTTCAGCCGATCGTCAACGCTGGCATTCCCGGTGTCGATGGAGAACGGCCGAACGTTGCGCGGGACATCTTGAGGTACGAGATCGAGGGGTTTGCCAGCCTTATCGGTGTAGCGCTTCAGGCTCCAGTTCTTCAGCGTGGCGCCTTGGTTCGTGAACGTCGCGCGAATCGTCTCGGTGTCGACGAGCACGTCTCGCGCGTCGGTGTCACCAATCAGCACGTCGACCTTCGCCCCGACAGGCGCCTGGACGCCGGCCGGACTGGCCACGGTCGATGGGGCAGTGGCTGTGGCCGCGCCGGCCGGTTGGGCCGTTGCGGTCTGGCTGCCAGCGGCCGCCGCGCTGATAGCGCCCGTGCCGGTTGCAGCCTGGGACTGTGCCGTGCGGGCCGGAGGTTTCGCGACCGGCTTCGGCATGAATAGCGACTGGTAGGCGTAAAGCACCAGGAACGACAGGACAACGGCAATGAGGACGCGTTTTTCCATGGATTCGATCAGGCCTCTCGTCGCGAATGGCTACCTGAACAACTTCGCCTGTGGGGCACGGGGTCGAGGCCGGAACCGCCAAAAGGATGACACTTTCCCAGCCTGGCGAGACCGAGACCGATTCCGACGATGGCGCCATGGCGCTCGACGGCCTCAGCCATGTAGTCGCTGCAGGAGGGAAGGAACCGACACGAACCTCTAAACAACGGTGAAATAAGCCGCTTGTACGACTTTATCAGGTAAAGAACAACGCGCGCGGTCAGGCTACGCTTCACGGATTCTATGCCGGCGCCGCATGATGATGGCGCAGTAATCGGCTTCAACGGTCCGGTAGTCAGCCACGAGCATCTCCCGCTTAGGGATCACGATGATGTCGAGCCCGACGTGGGGCTTGTGGCGCCTGAACGCCTCGCGAACGAAACGTTTGGCGCGGTTGCGCTGGATGGCGTTGCCCAGCTTCCGCGTGGCGGCGATGCCCAGTCGGGCCGTCGTACCGCCGTTGGCCAGCACGAAGATCGTCATCAGGCGACTCGAACTGCGGCTCCCGCGTTCGTAGCCGGCCAGAAACTCCGGGCGTCGGCGCACCCGCTCGCCCCGTGACAGACCGGTGTCGACGGGCGGTTCGGCGCGATGTCCACAGAATGGCTCGGACGTCACGGCTGACCCGTTTTCCGCACTATTCGGACGAAACCGTGAGCTTCTTGCGCCCCTTGGCGCGCCGGCGCTTCAGGACCTGCTGGCCGTCTTTGGTGGCCACCCGGACGAGAAAGCCGTGTGTGCGTTTACGATGACGAATATTGGGCTGAAACGTGCGCTTCATGCTGGCACCTTGTTTTCGCGAAAGATAGAACCATTTATACTATCGGGCCGCAGCCCTGGTCGTCAACCAATTGGAAGGCGGGGTTGGGTTTTTCTGGCTTCCAATCACCCCGAAAATTCGTCCCGCCCCGGCGCCGCCTGTGGTACATTCCAGAGCCTCGCTCTGGCCCTTCGACAAGCTCCCTTCGACTACGCTCGTGGAGCCCCCCGAGCAGGGTCGTGGGGCTCAGGGCCAGCCCTCAGCGAAGGCTCTGATTTTGGCCTGAGTCGAAGCCCGAAGGGCGGCCGATCCGGGCCTTTGTAAATAGGCCGGGCTGGGGACTTTTCAACAGATGTGGAAAAAGTTGTGGAAAACCCCAGAGGCGAAAGGTGGGCGCAGCCCGGGTTTTCCACATGTTTTTTGGGGTCCCTGGCGGTCGAAACCCGCTTCTGCAAGATTCCCCGGGGGCGAAAGCCCCGATAAGCCAGACCGGACGTCGCTTCCGGCTGGGTTCTGAGGCGTCTCATGGAAAGCCACAACGTCTGGGACGACATCCTCGCCCGCATCGAAACGAAGATCAACCGGCATAGTTTCTATACCTGGTTCAAGCCAACCACGTTCGTGTCCCTGGTCGGCGATGCGGTGACGATCAGAGTTCCAAACCCGCTGTTTCGCGACTGGCTGACCAAGCACTACTCAGGACTCATCAACGAAGCGCTAGGCGAGATCGACCGCCCGATGCTGGCGATCACGTTTGCGACGGACCCGCGTGCGGATGCGCCGTTGTCGGCCGAAGCCGCCCCGCCCATCGCTCCCGAAGAAGAGGAAGAGGCGTCGTCCTCTTACAGTGGTGTCGCCTACGAAGGCAGTCCGTCGGTAGGCCTCAATCCGCGGTACCTGTTTGACACGTTTGTGGTCGGACAGTCGAATCAATTTGCCGAAGCGGCCTGCCGCGCCGTCTCGGAGGCTCCGGGGCGATCGTATAACCCGCTCTATATCTACGGCGGGGTGGGCCTCGGGAAGACGCACCTCATGCATGCGATTGGGCACTATGTGCTCAAGCACAATCCGCTCTACAAACTGACGTACATCTCGACCGAGCGTTTCATGAACGAGATGATCAACGCGGTGAAGAACGATGGCGTGCTGAATTTCCGCGAGCGCTATCGGTCGGTCGACGTGCTGCTGGTTGACGACATCCAGTTCCTGTCCGGCCGTGAGGGCACGCAGAACGAGTTCTTCCACACGTTCAATGCGCTCTACGATTCACAGAAACAGATTGTGCTCAGCAGCGATTGTCCGCCCAACGAGATCACGTCGCTCGAGGAGCGCCTGCGCTCGCGTTTCGAGTGGGGGCTGATCGCCGACATCCAGCCGCCGGATCTCGAAACAAAAGTTGCCATTCTCAAGAAGAAAGCGGATGCCGAGAGCGTGCCGTTGCCCGACAACGTCGCCATGTACATCGCCGAAAAGATCAAATCTAACATCCGCGAACTCGAGGGATCGCTCATCCGGCTGCTGGCGTTTGCGTCGTTGTCGGGACGCGAGATCTCCATCAGCCTGGCGCAGGAAGTTCTGAAGAACGTCATCGGGCACGACGACCGCGCGATGACGATCGACATGATCCAGAAGGCTGTCGCGGATCACTACCAGCTCAAGGTGGTGGAGCTGCGTTCGCGCAATAACTCAAAATCGATCGCCCTGCCACGGCAGATCGCGATGTATCTCTGCAAGGCGTTGACGACCGCGTCGTTGCCGGAGATCGGCCGCGGCTTCGGCGGGAAACACCACTCGACGGTGATCCATTCGATTCGCAAGATCGAAACCCTCCGGAAGAAGGACCGGGATTTCAACAGCGTTATCAACAGGTTGATCGAGGCGATGCATTGATGATTGACGCCCACGCGGGCGTTTTCCACACCCCGTCGGCGCACGATGGTGTGGAGCATCTGTGGACGGGCGAAACCTTCAACAGGGTGCAGCCGAACCGATTCTTGATCTGCACGGAAAGTCAACAGGAATCGTGCCGCTCAAGTTCTTGTTTGACAATCACTTAACGCCTGTTTCTGTGCTTTTCAACACGCTTCTTTTTCAGTATAATTTCTTGTTCTCTGGATCTTCTCCTCTGGGTTACAGAAAGACCCGGCAGAATTGACTCGCTCCTCCAAGGACTGGACATCATGGAACTCGTTGTCCGGAAGACCGATCTCCTGAAAGAACTACAACTGTTCCAGGGCATCGTCGAGCGCAAGAACACCATTCCCATCCTGGCCAACGTGCTGTTGGAGGCCAAGGGTGACGAATTGCACCTGGCCGCCACAGATCTCGAGGTTGGACTCCGATCGAAATGCGCAGCCTCGGTCTCGAAGGCGGGATCGCTGACGCTTCCGGCCAAGAAGTTCTACGAGATCGTCAAGGAACTGCCCGAGACCGACATCCGCATCGAAGAAGACAAGACCGGCGCCGTCAAGGTGGCGGCCGATCGCTACGAATCAAAGATGCAGACGCTCCCGCGCGAAGATTTCCCGACGTTGCCGGAGATGGCCGCCGGCGAAAGTGCGTTGGTCGGCCGCGCGCAACTGCGCGAGATGGTCGCGAAGACGCAGTTTGCGATCACGGGAGAGGACACGCGGTACTTCCTGAACGGCGCGTTGTTCGTGCTGCGCGCGGACAGCATGCTCCTGGTAGCCACGGACGGTCATCGTCTCGCGCTTGTCAGCGCGCCGCGCAATGGGGACGCGACGAAGACCGAGGAGTCGCGCACCATTCTTCCGAAGAAAACCCTGCTCGAACTGGGACGGCTGCTGGCGGAAGGGGAGGGCGACATCTCGTTTGCCAAAAGCGAGAACCACATTTTCTTCGAAGTGGACGGCCGCTTGCTCGTATCGCGGATGATTGACGGCCAGTTTCCCGCCTACGAGCGCGTCATCCCGAAGAACAACGACAAGCGCATCGAGTTCGAGCGGGATCGCATCGCGTCGGCGATTCGCCGCGTCGCGTTATTGTCGAACGAGCGCTCACGCGCCGTCAAGTTCTCGCTGGAATCCGGCCGGGTGGAAGTCTCCTCTCACAGCCCGGAGTTGGGCGAAGCCCGCGAGCAACTCGCCGTCGAGTACGGCGGACCCGCGCTGCAGATTTCCTTCAACGCGCAATACGTGATCGACTTTCTCAACGCCGTGCAAACCGACGTCATCGCGATTGAGTTCCGCGACGAAGTCAGCCAGACCGTGATGCGCCCGGTCGGCACGACCGACTACGACTACACCTATGTCGTGATGCCCATGAGGATCTGATGGCGCACGACGAGACGGTTCAGCAACTGGGTTCCACTCCCGAGACGGTTCCGGCGGCAACGGGCATTCCAGCGGGCGGCGACGAGGCCACGCCGGCGGTGTCGCACGAAAACGGCCATGGCGGTCCGGGCGGCGCGGAAGCCGACGATTACTCCGCCGACAAAATCAAGGTTCTCGAAGGCCTCGAGGCGGTGCGCATGCGCCCCGCGATGTACATCGGGTCGACAGGCCCACTCGGCCTGCACCACCTGGTGTACGAGGTGGTCGACAACTCGATCGATGAGGCGCTCGCCGGGTTCTGCGACGAAGTCAACGTCACCATCCACGACGACAACTCGATCACGGTCATCGACAACGGCCGCGGCATCCCAGTCGACATGCACGAGAGCGGCAAGTCGGCTGCCGAGGTCGTGATGACGGTGCTGCACGCGGGCGGGAAATTCGACAACGACAGCTACAAGGTGTCGGGTGGACTGCACGGTGTCGGCGTGTCGGTGGTCAACGCGCTGTCGGAAGCGCTCGACCTCGAAATCTGGCGCAACGAGCAGGTCTACCAGCAGAGCTACGAGCGCGGGAAGCCCGAGAGCGACCTGGTGGCCACGGGCACGACCGACCGGCGCGGGACAAAGGTCCACTTCAAGCCCGATAGCGAGGTGTTTGAAACACTGGAGTTCAGCTTCGACACGCTGGCGCAGCGCCTGCGCGAGCTGGCCTTTCTTAATCCGGGGGTCCGCATTACGCTCGCCGACGAGCGCGAACACAAGCAGCACGATTTCAAGTACGACGGCGGCATTGTCTCGTTTGTCACGCACCTCAACACCAACAAGGTGGCGGTCAACGAGAAACCCATCTACATGCGCGGCGACAAGGACGGCATCATTGCCGAGATCGCCCTGCAGTGGAACGACGCGTACTCGGAAACGGTGTACTCCTTCGCCAACAACATCAACACGCACGAGGGCGGCACACACCTCTCGGGGTTCAGGGCGGCGCTCACGCGGACGATCAACTTCTACGCGGCCAAGAACAACCTGGCGAAGGACGCGGGCGAGGGCATCAGCGGCGACGACATCCGCGAAGGACTCACGGCTGTCATCAGCGTGAAGATTCCGCACCCGCAGTTTGAAGGCCAGACCAAGACCAAGCTCGGCAACACCGACGTCAAAGGTATCGTCGAGGCCATCGTCAACGATCTGCTCGGCGCGTACCTCGACGAAAACCCGGCGGTCGCGCGGCGGATCATCGTCAAGGCGGTGGATGCGGCCCGGGCGAGGGATGCGGCGCGCAAGGCGCGGGACCTCGTGCGCCGCAAGGGCGCGCTCGACAACAGCGCGCTGCCAGGAAAGCTGGCCGACTGCCAGGAGCGGGACCCGGCGCAGAGCGAGCTGTACCTGGTCGAGGGCGAGTCTGCCGGCGGCTCGGCCAAGCAGGGCCGCGATCGGCGATTCCAGGCGATCCTGCCGCTCAAGGGCAAGATCCTCAACGTCGAGAAAGCCCGTTTCGACAAGATGTTGGGCAGCGACGAAATCCGGACGCTCATCGCGGCGCTCGGCTGCGGCATCGGCGAAGAGGATTTCGACATCGAGAAACTGCGGTACCAGCGCATCATCATCATGACCGACGCGGACGTGGACGGCTCGCACATCCGCACGCTGCTGCTGACGTTCTTCTACCGGCAGTACCCCGAGATCATCAACCGCGGCTACATCTTCATCGCGCAGCCACCGCTCTACCGGGTCAAGCGGGGCAAGGCCGAGACCTACATCAAGGACGATCGCGAGCTCGACATCTTCCTCATCCGCCGCGCCGTGGAAAACCGGTCCGTCCGGTTTGGCGAAGATGGCCCTGGCGTCGCGGGCGCCGACCTCGAGAAACTCCTCCAGCGCCTGATCGCGTTTCGCACCCAGACGCAGGCGACCGAGCGCCGCGGCTTCACACGCGGCGTGTTGAAGGTCCTGCTGGATCGAGAGGTGAAGGACCGCGCGTTTTTTGCCGAGCGCGATCGCGTGGACGATCTCGCCGGACATCTGGCCTCGGACCAGCGCGCCGTCAACGTCCGGTTCGACCAGGAACACAACCGGCATCGCATCGAGATTGAAGACCGGACCGGACCCTACACGCGAAGCATGGTGGTTGGCGCGGAATTCGTTCTGTCGAGCGAGTTCCGGTCACTGAGCACGACGTATCGCGACATCAAGGATCTCAAGTGGCCGGCTACCGTCGTCGCGCTCAATGGAGAGCCCGAGCCGGACGCCGCGGAATCCGATGCCGCGGCAGCCGAAACGGCGAGCGGCCAGGAACATGGCGGCGTGGCGACGGAAGGCGCCGGGCCCGCACGGCCGCGCGGGGCGAAGACAAAGACGCCCGATGCGCAGGTGGCGAACTTCGACGAACTGGTCGAGTACTTCTTCGCGGCCGGCAAACGCGGTGTCGCCATCAACCGCTACAAGGGCCTTGGCGAGATGAACCCCGACCAGTTGTGGACGACGACGATGGATCCCGAGAAGCGGACGCTGCTGCAGGTGCGCGCCGAAGATCACACGGAGGCCGACCTGATGTTCACCACGCTCATGGGCGATCAGGTTGAGCCGCGCCGTAAGTTCATCGAAGACAACGCGTTGGATGTGAAGAACCTGGATATCTGACGCAGGGAATAAGCACGTAGCAAGAAGCGTAGGGGCGCGATTCGTCGCGCCCGGACAGAAGCAAGAAGTTAAGAACGCAGACGTAGAGGACCCCGCACCGCATCATGGAAGCCGCCGCACGAATCCCCGTCGCCATCGAAGACGAGATGAAGCGCTCGTACCTGGATTACGCCATGAGCGTCATCATCGGGCGTGCGCTGCCTGACGTGCGGGATGGCCTGAAACCCTCGCACCGGCGCGCGCTGTATGGTATGCGCCTGATGGGGCTGGGGTCGAATCGCACCTACCGCAAGTGCGCCAAGATCGTCGGCGAGGTCATGGGCAACTTCCATCCCCATGGCGACGCCGCCATCTACGACACCATCGTGCGGATGGCGCAGGGCTTCAACATGCGGTACCCGCTGGTGGACGGGCAGGGCAACTTCGGCTCTGTCGACGGCGATCCGCCCGCGGCCATGCGCTACACCGAGGCGCGGCTCAAAGCGCTCGCCGACGAGATGATGGTCGACCTCGACAAGGAGACGGTCGACTTCGTCCCGAACTACGACGAGACGACCACTGAACCCACCGTGCTGCCGTCTCCCATCCCGAACCTGCTGATCAACGGGTCGGCGGGCATCGCGGTCGGCATGGCCACCAACATCCCGCCGCACAACCTGCGCGAGATCATCGACGGCGTGGTCTGGCTCATCGATCACCGCGAGGCATCGTCTGCCGAGAAGCACGCCGGTCTCCGGCGCATTGTGCTCGGTCCGGATTTCCCAACCGGCGGTCAGATTGTCGGACGGGCCGGCATCGAACTGGCCTTGCGCACCGGCCGCGGGTCCATCACCATTCGAGCGAAGACCGAAGTCGAGGTCTCAAAGAAGGGCGACCGGCAGTCGATCATCGTCACCGAGATTCCATATCAGGTGAACAAGGCCCGGCTGATCGAGAAGATCGCCGACCTGGTGCGGGAAAAATCCGTCGAAGGCATTTCTGACCTGCGCGATGAATCCGATCGCGATGGTATGCGCATCGTTATCGAACTCAAGCGCGGCGAGATGGCCGACGTCGTCCTGAACAATCTCTACAAGCACACGCCGCTGCAGTCGACGTTTGGGATCATCACGCTGGCGATCGTGGGCGGGCGCCCGCGCGTCCTCCCGCTGGTCGAGATGCTCGACCTGTTTATCGACTTCAGGCGCGAGGTCGTGCGCCGGCGGATTGATTACGAACTCCGGAAGGCCGAAGCCCGCGCCCACATCCTCGAAGGCCTCAAGATTGCCCTCGATCACCTCGACGCGGTGATCACGCTCATCCGCAGTTCGCGTTCGCCGGCCGAGGCGCGCGACGGGCTGATGTCGACATTCGCGCTGAGCCAGATCCAGGCGCAGGCCATCCTCGACATGCAACTCCAGCGGTTGACGGGCCTGGAACGCCAGAAGATTGAAGACGAGCTGGTCGATGTGTTGAAGACCATCGAGCGGCTGCGCGCGATCCTCGCGAGCGAGACGCTCGTGATGGACATCATCGTGAGCGAGTTGCGGGCGATCCAGGCGAAATTCGGCGATGCGCGGCGCACCGAGATCACCGACGAGACGGGGGAATTCCGGGTCGAAGACCTGATTGCCGAAGAAGACATGGCCATCACGGTCACCAACACCGGCTACATCAAACGGACCGCCATCACGAGCTATCGGAATCAGCGGCGGGGCGGCAAGGGCCGCATCGGGATGCGGTTCCGCGAAGAGGACTTCGTCGACCACCTCTTCATCGCATCGACGCACGCCTACATCATGATTTTCTCGGACCGGGGGCGCGCCTACTGGCTCCGGGTCTACGAGATTCCCGATGTCGGGCCGGACGGAAAGGGCAAGGCGCTGCCGAATCTGGTCTCGATGGCCGAGGGTGAGCGGATTGCCGCGCTGCTGGCGGTCAGGACCTGGGACGACGACAAGTTCGTCTTCATGGGCACCCGCAGGGGCAGCGTCAAGAAAACCGCCCTGTCGGCGTTCTCGAACCCGCGGGCGGGCGGCATCATTGCCATGGGCGTCGAGCCTGAAGATGCGGTCATTGCGGTGCAGATGACCGACGGAACCGGTGAAATCTTCATCGGGACGCGCGACGGAATGGCCATCCGGTTCCCCGAAACCGATGTCAGACCAATGGGCCGGACGGCCTACGGGGTGCGCGGAATCAGCCTCCGGGAGGGCGACGACGTGGTCGCCATGGAGGTCGTGCAGGCCGACGGCTCAGGCACGGTGATGAATGTTTGTGAGAATGGATACGGCAAACGGACCGACCTCGACGAATACCGCGTGCAATCGAGGGGCGGAGTGGGTATCATCTCCATCCAAACGACCGACCGGAATGGCCGGGTGGTCGGAATTGCGTACGTCCGGGGCGAAGACGAGCTGATGCTCATCACGCAACAAGGCAAAGTGTTGCGGATGCCCACCAGCGGCATTCGTGCAATTGGCCGGGCGACGCAAGGCGTCCGGCTGATCGAAATCGAGTCGGAAGACCGGGTCGTGTCCGTGGCGCGACTGGCGGAACAGGAAGACGACAACCCACTAGCGGAGTAGAGGAGGCAAGTATGTCTCGGCCCAACACGTTCCGGGTCCTCACTGTCCCCGTCCTAATGCTGATCGTTGTGATCATGACCGCCTGTGGCGGAAATGCTGAGGAGCAGACGCTCTTCAACAAGTACTTCCAGTCGTCGAAGATGGCTGACAATCTCACGCTCGCCAACATTGCGACCGTGGCGTTCGACCCGGCCATCGACGGCCAGATGCAGTCACACAGCATCACGCTGGTGGGCGAGGAGAAGACGGCTCCGCTGACGCTCAAGACCGGCGCCGAAGAGGTCCGCAAGGCCGTGGCTGCGGAGAGCGGGTTCACCAAGAGCAAGAAGGCGTTCCAGGACGCCAACGATGCCGCGATCGAGCGGATCGTCAAGGCCGAGGGCAAGAACCAGAAACTGACCGGCAAGGACCTTGAGATCCAGAGAACCTGGACGAAGTGGCGCGACGATGCCAAGGCGATGTCGCAGAAGGTCTCGGACGTCAAGAAGCGGGGGAACAATCGCCAGGTCGTGGAGATCAGCATCCTCGATCAGCGCAACCCGATCGACGTGACGGCCTATGACGGCGAGATGGCGACGAAGGAAGTCACCATCCATGGCACGGTCAAGACGCCGGCGGGCGAGACCGTGACGAAGGACTACGTCTTCACGATGCAGCGCGCGACGCTGAAGAACGTCAACGGGAAAGACCAGGTCGGCCGCTGGGTGATTACGGGACGCAGGGAAGCGGCGAAGTAGCGCAGAGAATTTCTGGTGGTGTAGGGGCAACCCCCTGTGGTTGCCCCACGTGACTCGGGCGGGCACGGGGGCCCGCCCCTACGCTTTCCTACCGACCGCTGTCTTACGCCTTCTCCAGCTTCGCGTAGCGCGCCAGCAGGCGCTTGGATCCCACCGTCGCGAAGCGGACCGTCACTTTTACATCATCGTTGTGGTCCTCGACGCCGATGACGGTGCCCAGGCCAAACTGCGAATGCTTGACGCGTTGTCCCAGGCGGAAGCCCGACGCGGAACCCGACTGATCCTCGTCCTCGGGGGCGTAGGTCTGCTCGGATTCACGCACGCAGCGGCGGCCGTAGGCGCCGCGGTCGCCGGAGTCTCGATCGCCAGAGCGAAACCCGCTGCGGTTTCCATACCCTGCGCCGCGCACGCTGGAGTTGTAGCCTGTGTAGCCGACGAAATCGTAGCGCTGCACGAGTTCCGGCGGCACTTCGTCGATGAAGCGGGAGGGTTCAGTCGCGCGGTACTCGCCGAACACGCGGCGCCGGCTGGCGCTCGTGAGGAACAGCCGCAGCCGCGCGCGCGTCATGCCGACGTAGCACAACCGCCGCTCTTCCTCGAGATCGTCATCACTGTCTGACACCCGCGAGTGCGGGAACAGGCCCTCCTCGAGTCCGGTGATAATGACCGTCGGGAATTCGAGCCCCTTTGCCGCATGCATCGTCATCAGGAGAATGCGCGCGTTCTCGGCGCCCTGGCTTTCGTCGGCCTCCGACAGCAGCGACAACCGATCCACAAAACCGGAAAGAGAAGGTTCAGCCTCACGCGTCTCATATTCCCTGGCGGCCGACACGAGTTCGGCGAGGTTCTCGATCCGGCCCTGCGCTTCTTCGCTGCGCTCGTCCTTGAGATCCTGCAGGTATCCCGACTGGTCGAGCACTTTGGCGATCGTGACAGACACCGTCTCTCGATGGGCCATTTCCGTGAGCGAGAGCACGAGGTCGCGAAACGCCGTGAGCGAGGCCGCGGCCCGATTCGAAAAGCGTCGTCGGTCGAGCCCGGTCACCAGAGCCGTCCAGAGCGAACGGGGCGGAGGTGGCGCGGTCGGGTCGCCGGCAAGCAGCGGCATGTTATTCGCGTTCTGGTCTCTAACTTCTGGCGTCTGATTCCCGCCTTCAGCAGGCTCGTCGTCTTTGCCCGCCGCTTCAAGGCTGTCCATCACGCCTTTGCCGATGCCTCGCGCCGGAACGTTGATGACCCGTCTGAGGCTGACGCTGTCGTGCGGATTCAACAGGAGTTTCAGGTAGGCAAGAGCGTCCTTGACCTCTTTGCGCTCATAGAACCGGACGCTGCCGATGATCCGGTAGACCAGGTTCTCCCGGCGCATGGCATCTTCAACCACGCGCGACTGGGCGTTGGTGCGGTAGAGCACGGCCACCATGTCGTCGACGTTCTCGCCACGCGCGCTGCGCGCCGTTTTTGCGACGAAATCCGCTTCCTCGAGTTCGTCACCGCAGCGGGCATAGACAATGAGGTCTCCACCCTTCAGGTCGGTCCAGAGGCGCTTTTCCTTGCGATTGCGGTTGTTCGCGATGACGGCCGACGCCGCATCGAGGATCACCTGCGTGGACCGGTAGTTGCGCTCGAGACGAACGACCTTCGCCTCCGGAAAGTCGTGCTCGAAGTCGAGGATGTTGCGGATGTCGGCGCCGCGCCACCCGTAGATCGACTGATCGGGATCGCCGACCACGGTCAGGTTGCGATGGATCTCCGCGAATCGCCGCATCAGCAGGTACTGCGGCCGGTTGGTGTCCTGGTATTCGTCGACCATCACGAAGCGGAAACGCTGCGCGTAGTGTCGCCGAACCACCTCGGCCTTCTCGAACAGCTCTACCGTGCGCACCAGCAGATCGTCGAAATCCAGTGCACCGCTGGCTTCGAGCGTCTTTGTGTATTCGAGATACACGCGCGCGATTTGGTCCTCGCGATAGCCCGATCGCTCCGCCGCCATGGCGGCCGGCGATTGCATGCTGTTTTTTGCCCGGCTGATAGCCGAAAGCGCCGCTCGCGGCTGGATGAAGCTCTCTTCGATCTGGAGTGTCTTCAACACCTGCTTGACGGCCGACAGTTGGTCTGAGGTGTCGTAGATCACGAAGTCGGGCGGAAGGCCGACGTGGGTGGCCTCGCGCCTGAGCAGCCGGGCACAGAGCGCATGGAAGGTCGATATCCAGAGGCCCCGGTAGGCGCTGCCGAGCAGTAGTTCGACGCGCTGCCGCATCTCTTCGGCCGCTTTGTTGGTGAAGGTGACCGCCAGCACCTCGTGTGCCTCGGCCAGGCCGCTCCCGACAAGGTACGCCACGCGGTACGCAATGACGCGAGTCTTGCCCGAACCCGCTCCGGCAAGAATCAGCAGCGGCCCATCAGTATAGAGAACGGCTTCGCGCTGTTCTGGGTTGAGGGAATTCAGAAAGTCCATGCAGTCTTCGGCAAACAGTCGGAAGAACCAGGCCGCCCGAGCGGGACGCGACGATCACTCCACCGTCACACTTTTTGCGAGGTTCCTCGGTTGGTCCACGTCCGCGCCGCGACGCACGGCCATGTGATAGGCGAGTAATTGCAGAGGGAGCACGAAGAGCACCGGCGACAGCAGCCGGTGCGTCGTCGGCAGCACGACGATCGAGTCGGTCGCCGGGTCAACAACGTCCGCCAGTCCCGCGTCGTTCTCGTTGGTGATGGCGACAATCGAGCCACCGCGGGCCTTCACTTCCTGGATGTTGCCCAGCATCTTCTCGAAGACGTGATCCCGGGGCGCGAGGGCAACGACGGGAAGATCTTCGTCAATGAGGGCGATCGGGCCGTGCTTCATCTCGCCGGCAGGATAGCCTTCCGCGTGAATGTACGAAATCTCCTTCAGCTTCAGCGCGCCTTCGAGCGCAATGGGATAGTTGATCCCGCGGCCAAGGTACAGGAAGTCGCGACTGTGCTGGAACCGTTTGGCGATGGCTTCGACCGGCGCTGATGCCTTCAACGCTTGCTCAATCTGGGTTGGAAGGTGCAGCAGCGCCTCGATGTGCGGGCGCGCCTGGTCCGGCCCCATTGTTCCGCGCGCCTGGGCCAGATTCAGCGCGAGCAGGTGGAGCGCCACCAGTTGCGACGTGAATGCCTTGGTGGACGCGACACCAATCTCCGGGCCCGCGTGCGTGTAGATCGTGCCGTCACATTCCCGCGTCGCCATGCTACCGACGACGTTGCAGATCGCGAGGCTGCGGGCGCCCTTCCGTTTCGCCTCACGCAGCGCGGCGAGGGTATCGGCGGTCTCGCCCGACTGCGTAATCACGACGGCCAGCGCGTGATCGTCGACCACCGGGCTGCGATAGCGATACTCCGACCCGTAATCCACTTCGACAGGCAGTTGGGCCAACTCTTCAATCAGGAACTTGCCGACAAGAGCCGCATGCCACGACGTGCCGCACGCCAGCAGGACCACCTTGCGCACGCTGGCCAATTGCCCGTCCGACAGATTGATCTCGTTCAAGAACACGCGGCCCGAGTCGAGCGACACCCGTCCAAGAACCGTGTCACGGGCGGCTGCCGGCTGCTCGAAGATTTCCTTGAGCATGAAGTGTTTGTAGCCGGCTTTCTCGGCCTGGATCGGGTCCCACAGCACACGTTGTGACGGGCGGATGAGCGGAGTTCCGTCGAATGTTGAGAACGTGGCGCCCGCGCGTGTCGCGACGGCCATTTCTCCGTCACCAAGGAAGACGACATCGCGGGTGTGATTCAGGATCGCCGGGATGTCCGACGCGATGAAGCACTCGCCCGAGCCAAGTCCCACCACAAGCGGCGGACCATTGCGGGCCGCGACCAGCTTGTCGGGATCATCGGCTGAGAGCAGCACCAGCGCGTACATGCCTCGCAGATGCGGCAACGCCCGGCGGACGGCCTCTTCCAGCGGGCCTCCGGCCGCCATCTCGCGTTCGACCAGGTGCGCCACGACCTCGGTGTCCGTCTCGGTCGCGAAGCGATGACCCTGCGCCTGCAGCTCGTGCTTGAGTTCGAGGTAGTTCTCGATGATGCCGTTGTGGACCACCACCAGGCGCCCGCTGCAATCGCGGTGGGGATGGGCGTTCTCCTCGGTGGGGCGGCCGTGTGTGGCCCAGCGCGTGTGGCCGAAGCCGTAGTCGCCATCGACAGGGTCCGCCGCAATCGCGGCCTCGAGCCTGGCGAGTTTTCCCGCGCTGCGCCGGACGATCACCTGGCCATGGCGCACGAGCGCGATCCCGGCCGAATCGTAGCCGCGATACTCGAGTCGCCGCAGCCCTTCAATCAGGACGGGGAGGACCGGTTTGGGACCAAGGTAGCCGACAATGCCGCACATGGCGAGGGACCTCTCTACTGCTTCTTGTTCTTTTTCCTCTTCACCCATCCCTCGATATTCGTCTGCTTCGCGCGGGCGACGCCGAGCGCGCCGGCAGGCACGTCCTGCGTGATCGAGGAACCTGCCGCGACGTACGCGCCAGCGCCCACGGTGACAGGCGCAATCAGTTGCGTGTCGCTGCCGATGAACGCACCATCTTCAATGATGGTCAGGTGCTTGTGCACACCATCGTAGTTGCAGGTGATGGTGCCAGCCCCGATATTCGCGCCAGCGCCAATCGTCGCGTCGCCCAGATACGACAGGTGATTCGCCTTCGAGCCCTCGCCGAGCACGGTCTTCTTCAGCTCAACAAAGTTGCCCACGTGCGCGTTGCGCTTGACGTGAGACGCGGGACGGATGTGCACGAACGGTCCAACGCGCGCCCCAGCGTCGACGCGGGACTCAACGATGATGCAACTATCGTTGATGACGACGTTGTCGCCGATGGTCGAGTCGGTGATGCGGACCCACGAGCGGACGCGGCAGTTGACACCGATTGTGGTCTTTCCCTCCAGCGTGACGCCGGGATGGAGCACCGTCCCCGCGCCAATCGTCACCGTATCGTCAACATAGGTCGTCGCGGGGTCGAGCAGCGTGACGCCGGCCGCGACCAAGGCGTCGTGCGTGGCGGTCTTCAGCATGATGGTGATCCAAAACAGAAAAAAGGGTCAGGCCCGTTTCATCAAGCCTGACCCTGTCGATGACATGTTCCTGCTACCGTGCCGCCCCCCGGGCGCGCCGAGTGGGCCGCCGATCCTTGTCTTTGCGTGGCTGAACCGGCGGTGGAGGAGCCGACAGCAACGCGACGATCGCGGCGGTGTGGCGCAGCGCCTCGAGATCGGCTTCCTTGATGATCAGGTTCCGGGTCTCCGGATTCAGCGCCACGGCGCGTTCCAGATGCGTGATGGCGGCCTCGTGGTTGCCCCGAATCGCCAGCGCGACGCCCAGCATGTACTCGGCGTGATCGTTGGCCGAGTCCTGGGCGAGCGCGGATGTGAGCAGCGCCACGGCACGTTCGGTGTCGCCCGCATTGATGGCCAGCGTCGCGGCATAGACGCGCTCTTCTGGCGTGCTCGGCGTGGCGTCGAGCGGCGCGAGATGCCGCTCACACACGCGCAGGTAGAGTTGCCCGCGCTCGAGGAGTTCCTTTTCCTCGGGATAGGTCGTGATCACCGTTTTCAGCAGATGTGCCGCATCGCGGTACCGTTTGGCCTGCAACGCCTGCATGGCGCGCTCGTAGGTCAGAACGGCCTGCGCGTAGGTGCTCCGCGCTGGCGGTTTGGGCGGCGTCACCATTTTGGCCGGTCGCGCACGCCCGAGTGTCGGCTTTGCCGCGCCTGGTTTCTGTTTGTGCCTGGACGACGGATGCACTGCCCGCCGGGCGACCGGTTTGACCCGCGCCTTGAGGCGTGGGGCGGACCTGGGTTTCGCGGCCGGGGTTTTCTTGACGGCCTTTGCCGCCAGTTTGGCCTTCGTGGCTGGTTTGGCCGCCGCCTTCTTCGCTGGCGCGGGCCGACCGATGGTGCGCCGAAGCTTCGCCATGAGCCAGACTCCTGTAACGGGTGAACACAAACACGTCGACGTGTGGCGAGCGGCGCTACGTTAACAAAATGGGTGGGATGCGGTCAAGAATTCCGGACGCGCTCGATGACGGCATAGGCATCGCGCGAGCGCAGACCGTACTTTGATGCGACACCTGAAAGAGCGGCTCTCCGCCCCAGCCCAGATTCTGTCAAACGACAGAATTCTGCGTAAACGTCTGTTTCATTTACACTTGTTACATCGACATTAGCTTCTACTTCCCGTCGTCCAGCCATGACGATCGTGAATTCTCCGCGCAATTCTGTCAAACGACCCAACACGTCAGAAATAGGTCCTCTGACCAATTCCTCGTGAAGCTTCGTCAACTCGCGACCAACCGCCACCTGCCTATCACCAATCACGCGCAGCGCGTCGTTCAAGGTGTCCACGATTCGGTGGGGCGCCTCGAAGAACACGACCGTGCGGGTTTCGGCGCGCAGGATCTCCAACCAGGTCGCGCGAGCTTTGGCCCTGACTGGCGGAAAACCCACGAAGACGAAGGCATCGGTCGGCAGCCCTGATGACACAAGGGCTGTCAACACCGCGCTGGGACCCGGAATCGCCTCGACGCGGATCCCGGCCGCAATGGCGGCCTGGACCAGTCGAAACCCCGGATCCGAAACTGCGGGCGTGCCCGCATCCGATACCAGGGCGATGCAGTGGCCCTGTTGAAGTTTCTCAACAAGCGCCCCGGCCTTCACGTGTTCGTTGTGTTCGTGCACACTGGTGGTGGGCGTCCGGATGTCGAAGTGGTGCAGGAGTTTTGCGGTGTGGCGGGTGTCCTCGGCGGCGACGAGGTCGCACTCGCGCAGCACGCGCAATGCACGTAGTGTGATGTCCTCGAGGTTGCCAATGGGCGTGGCGACCAGATAGAGGATTCCAGCAGTGTTGAGAACCATAGGCGGCCGCGTTCCAGCAAAGTTATTGTACCATTACAGACTTATTGGCTTTGCCGGCCCACGGTGAAGCCGCGTCCTGGTTTTCAACTTCGTCGCCGGCGAGCGTGTTCATGATTGCTTCGGAACCACTGCACCAATTCGTCGACGATTACCTCTACAGCCTGCGCGAGTCGAATCCGACGGCTGCCACCTTTGACGGCATCCACGAGTTCGACGACCTGCTGGACGATTTCAGCCGGACGGGCATCGACTCTCAGACCCAGGCGCTCGCCGGCTTCGCGCGGCGCCTGGCGTCGATCTCCAACGACTCGCTAACGGCCATCGAGCGGATCGAGCGCCCAATGGTGGCGGCACACATCCAGTCGAAGCTGCACGATCTCGAGCAGGTGCGCGGATGGGAGCGAAACCCGCAGATCTACGGCGAGATGCTTGGCGCCAGCCTGGCCGGCCAGGCGCTGTTTGAGTACGCGCCGGCCGAGGAGCGCGCGCGCCGGGTGCTGTCGAAGCTGCGCCAGACACCGAAGCTGGTCCAGGCCGCCCGAGACAACATCAAGGAGCCGCCCGGGATCTTCGTCAAGAAGGGGCTCCAGACGCTGCGCGGCGCGCTGCGCTTCATTGATGTCGATCTCCCAAAGGCGTTCGCGGATGTCGACGACCTCGGCCTGTTGAGCGATCTCGCCGACGCGCAGACCGAAGCGAGCGATGCGATCAAGGGCTACGTCGACTACCTCGAGAACGACCTTGGTCCGAAGTCGCGCGCGTCGTTCCGCCTGGGACCCGAGCGTCTTGCGAAGAAGTTTCGGCTCGAAGAAGGGCTCGAGTTGCCGCTCGGGCGGTTGCTCGACATCGGACTCAGAGAACTCGGCGTGGTCCAGGAGGAATTCCGGCGCGCAGCGTCGAAGATCGAACGTGGCGATCCGGTCGACGTCTGGCGGCGCGTCAAAGAGACACGGCTGGCCACCGACGGCATCGTGAACGCGGCGCAGCGGCAGGTGAGCGCGCTGGCCACGTTCATCGAGCGAAAAGACCTCGTGTCGCTGCCCTCCGGTGAACCCGTCATCGCGGCACCCACCCCCGAGTTCTTCCGGTGGACCGGCGCCAGCATGTGGACTCCCGGGCCGTTCGAACCGCGTCCGACCCGTGCGTACTACTACCTGACAGAGGCGGATCCGGCGTGGTCGGACGAGCAGAAGGCGGAGCACTACAAGGACCTGAATCTCCCGACGCTGTGGTCCATTTCCATCCACGAGGTCTACCCGGGACACTTCCTGCACTTTCAGCACCTGCGCCATGTCGAATCACGGGCGCGCAAGTCGTTGCTGATGGCCTCGTGCGCGATGGTGGAGGGCTGGGCCCACTACTGCGAGCACATGATGATCGAGGCGGGGTTCGAGAAACAGGACCCGGCGGTTCACCTGGGCCAGCTTGCCGAATCGCTCATCCGCATCGCCCGCCTGATTGTCGCGATTCGCCTGCACGCCGAGGACCTGTCGGTGGAGCAGGGCGTCCGGTTCTTCCGAGACGAGGCGTTTGTCGAAGAGAGCACGGCCCGCCGCGAGGCCGAGCGGGGGACATTCGACCCTGGCTACGGCGTGTACACGCTCGGCAAACTCATGCTGCTGAAACTGCGCGAGGACTACAAGGCGCACGTTGGCGACACGTTCTCGTTACGGTCCTTCCACGACACACTGCTGCGCAATGGCGTCGCAACCATTCCCGTGCACCGGCAACTGCTGCTCGGCGAGCATGCAGGGGCGGCTATCGAGTAGACGGAGTGCAGCGCGCGAGGCTGGGCTGGATGCCGGCTTCCGCCGGCATGACGCTATCAACTCGTCATTCCGGCGAACGCCGGAATCCAGCCACGCGATACTCGAGCCGTGTGTACGCGGCCAGACCCGGCGCAACGTGCTCTGGGCGAGGTTTGCCCGCGAGTGTTATAGACTGGTATTAGCACCATGCCACTGTACGAGTACGAATGCGGCGCCTGCGGCCACCGGTTTGAGGTAATCCAGAAGTTTTCGGATTCCCCGATCGAGCGATGCCCGTTGTGCAGCGAACCGGTCCACAAACTGCTGTCCGCGCCCGCGATCCAGTTCAAGGGCACCGGCTGGTACGTCACTGATTACGCAAGCAAGAGAAACACCGAAGCCGCCGCCGACAAGGCATCCTCGTCATCAGCCAGCGCGTCCGGCAGCAGCAAGACCACATCGCCCGAGGAGTCGGGCGGCAGCAAGACCACCTCGTCCAGCGAGTCCGATAGCAGCAAGACCACATCGACGAGCGAGTCCGGCAGTAGCAAGACCACGTCGACGAGCGATTCCAGCGCGGCGAAACCCGACACCAAGCCATCGAAATCCGACTAGCCCGGCCGCCAACCTCCTTACCCTTCGACCCGAGTTGTGTTGCACATCGCCTCGACCACACGCCCGTCCAGCGCCGTTGCCTTGGGCCGGCCGCGATGGCAACACACGTGAGCTCAGGGCTTACAGCTTGAGCGAGCGCAGGTACTCGGCAAACGGTTCCGCCAGGCCTTCACGCTGCAGCGCAAAGTACACGACCGCCTTCAGGTAACCGAGTTTGTTGCCCGTATCGTGGCGGACGCCCTTGATCTCGTACGCGTAGATCGGGCGCTTCTTCAGGAGTCGACGCAGGCCGTTGGTGAGCTGGATTTCGCCCGATCGATCCGCGGCTGTCGCCTCGAGTTCTTCGAAGATGTCGGGCGTCAGGATGTAGCGGCCGATGATGGCGAGGTCCGAGGGCGCATCGGCGCGCTGCGGTTTTTCCACCAGGTCGCGGACCTTGTAGATCCCGTCGGATTCGCTCTCGATGTCGACGATGCCGTAGGACGAGACACGGTCCCACCCCACGCGCTCGACGGCCAGCACGGGGCCCTGAACTTTCTCGAAGACTTCGACCATCTGCTTGAGTCCCGCCGGCTGTGCGTCAATCACATCGTCGGCCAGCACGACCGCGAACGGCTCAGGACCGACCAGGTCGCGCGTGACCAGGACGGCATGGCCCAGCCCAAGCGGCTCTCCCTGCCGGACATAGGCGACATGGATGAGGTTTGAGATCTCGCGGATTTCGGCGAGCAGATCGGTCTTGTGTCGAGCTTCCAGGTAGGACTCGAGCTCGACGGCGACATCGAAATGATCCTCGATCGCGTTCTTGCCGCGACCCGTGACAATAATGAGGTTGTCGATGCCTGAGGCCACGGCTTCTTCAACGCCGTACTGAATGATGGGCTTGTCGACCAACGGCAGCATCTCTTTGGGCTGGGCTTTGGTCACGGGCAGGAACCGCGTGCCGAGCCCCGCTGCCGGAAAGACCGCCTTCCGAACTCTCGCCATTCTCACGCTCCTTGGAGAAGCGATCGTATCGCAGCCCAACCGACTTTGGATATACGATCTTGGCCATGCTCGACGCAACGTTCGTCCGTGACCACCTCGACATTGTTCGCGAGAAGCTCACCCAGCGCGGGATCCGCATGGATGCCGAACTCGACGCACTGGCGCGACTCGATGCCGAACGACGCCTGAAGATTCCCGAAGTCGAGGAGTTGAAGCGCCAGCAGAACGCGTCGGCCGAGCAGATCGCGCGGGCCAAGAAGGCCGGACAGGACGTCGCGCACTATTTTGCCTCCAACAAGGCGCGGGGTCAGCAGATCAAGGAACTCGAGGCCCAGCTCGATCAACTCGAGGAGCGGCGCAGGGCCATTCTGCTCACCATTCCCAACCTGCCACACGAATCGGTGCCGGTTGGCGCAAGCGCCGCCGACAACAGGGAAGTGCGTCGCTGGGGCGATCCGCCGCGATTCGACTTCACGCCGAAACCGCACTGGGACCTCGGCGCCATGCTGGGGATCCTCGATTTCGAACGGGCCGCGCGTATGTCGGGTGCGCGGTTCGCGGTGCTGATGGGCGCGGGTGCGCGGCTGAGTCGGGCACTGGTCGACTTCATGCTCGACCTGCATACGCGCGAGCACGGCTTTACGGAAATCGATCCGCCGTTTCTCGTCAATGCGGCCGCGCTGGTCGGCACCGGCAACCTGCCGAAGTTCGAGGCGGACCTGTTCAAGATTGCCGGCGACTGGGACCTGTACCTGGTGCCCACCGCCGAGGTGCCGCTGACCAACCTCCATCGCGGCGAAATCCTCGATGGCCGCAAGTTGCCGATCCGCTACACCGCCTACACCCCGTGCTTCCGCAGCGAAGCCGGGTCGCATGGCCAGGATGTGCGCGGCCTCATCCGCCAGCATCAGTTCCACAAAGTCGAGATGGTGAAGTTCGCCACGCCGGAGCAGTCGTTTGACGAGCTCGAGAGCATGGTCGCGAGCGGCGAAGAAGTGCTGAAGCGACTCGGGTTGCCGTTTCGCACCATGCTGCTGTGCACGGGCGACATGGGGTTCGCGTCCGCCAAGACCTACGACATCGAAGTGTGGCTACCGAGCCAGGACACCTACCGCGAGATTTCGTCGTGCAGCAACACCATGGCGTTCCAGGCGCGCCGGGCAAACATCAAGTACCGGCCGGACGGCACGGGCAAGGTCGAATTGGTGCACACGCTCAACGGGTCCGGGCTTGCGGTCGGCCGAACGCTCATCGCGATCCTTGAGAACTACCAGCAGCGCGATGGGTCGGTCGTGATTCCGGAAGCGTTGCGCCCCTACATGCGCGGGCTCTCGGTCATCGAGCCGAGTCATCCGTAGAAGGGCGATTCTTCACGCGCGTGGCTGCGGGCCGACGTTTCCCTCCGCGGCCCCGCTCACGCAAGCCGGGTGGAGTAGGCCCCAGTCCGCCGTGGAATCACGCACGGACCAGCAACCCCTCGTCAAACCGTACGTGCGGATTTCCCGCATACGGCTTCCCTCGACGTTCACCGAGTATGCCTTGCGTCGA
>JAPKZQ010000009.1:0-10000 GCA_026393675.1 Acidobacteriota bacterium
ACCGCCCGGCATACAGGTCCCGCTTCTGCTGGAGGTCTCACGACCTCACGCAGGGGACCGCGCTACCCTACTGCTCAGCGGTTCATAGGGGTGGGCTCCTTTCATCCCACGAGGAACACGCCGCTTCACGGCGCACCAAAGCGCGCCTTGCCGGGGCGTGTCGCCGACCTGACGATTTCGCTATTCGCGCAGCTTGTCTCGGCCCTCGCGGCGCGTTTTGCAGACTATCGCTGTCGGCTTGGTTCGAGGGGCCGCTTCGGAATCCGTTCGCCCGCTAACGCGAGCGCCCGCGCCCGCGGGCCCCCGCAATCCCGAATCCCGCTTGCTACGCCGAAGCCGATGTCGCCAGCAACCGACGAAGGCGGGAACCCCGAATGACGACAACCTGTTCAATTCGGTACGATCACGCGCACCAGAATTGTCTAGGATGTCTGGGGAGTACAATCCCCAGCTGTCTACATGTCTGCCCTGATTGGCGATTCGGCCGCGAACCCCGGCAAGAGTCCGGACCGACCGCCCACCAGGCGCCGTCGTCGAACGTGGTGGATCGCGACGCCCGTGGCGTTGCTGGTGGCGCTGCTGGCCCTGTCGTACACGGCCCCCGTCCAGCGCTGGGCGTTTGACCGGGTCGTCGTACAACTCCAGGATCGATTCGGGATCGCCGTCCGCGCCGAGCACGTCACATTCGCTCCGCTCGGCCTGCGCGTCACGCTCGACGGCGTGTCCATCGCCAGCCGGGCCACCCCCGCGACACCCTACTTCACCGCCACCCACGTCGACATCGGTGCGCAATGGGGCGTGCTGAAGGGTCGCCCGATCATCAAGCGCCTCAGGATCGTCGATCCGGTTGTCGACCTGACGAAGGTCGCCGGCGGAAACGGCGACGGCAAGCCCTTCCGGGGTCTCGGGTCGCTGCAACTCGGCGAGGTGGCCATCGACAACTTCTCGTTCTTCGTGGGCGGGCCGACAAGCACGAGAGTGGCGATCCGGAAGCTGTCGTTGAAGGGTACGGGCGACGCGCCCGGCCGCCTGCGGCTCGAGTCGGTGTCGCCGGGGATGTTGCTCCTCGAGATCGCGGACGCCCGCCTGCCGTTCGACTCGTTGAGTGCGTCGTTGGTCGTCGACGGCAATCGAGTGACGGCCAGCCGGCTCGCTGCACAGTCGGGCACGGCATGGATTGAGGCCTCCGGACGTGCCCTGTTCGAGAAGGACTACCCCATCGAGCTTGACTACCGTGCCTCGGTCGACCTCACTCGCGCCGCGGGTTGGTGGAACAGGACATCGACACTGAAGGGCCGCGCGGCGCTCGCGGGCCATGTCGCCGGACCGTTCCTGTCGCCCACCGCCACTGCGCGGGCTGACGCGGCCGGCTTTGCGTGGTTAACGCTCTCCCCGGGACGCCTGACCGCCGACGCGCTACTCACCGGGCCCGGTGTTCAGGTGCAGGCGTTTGCGCTCGACGTGCCCGAGATCACCGCACGCGGGAAGGGCTTCTTGTCGTGGAGCAAGTCCGCTCCACGCAGCACGCTCGACGCCACGTGGCGCGCGTCGCTGCTGCGTCGCCTCGGACCGATGGTCGAGCTGAAGCCCAAGAGCATCCCGCTCGTTTCGGCAGAGGGCACGGCTGTCGTCAACTGGCCCGGGTTTGCACCTGACCTCGCCGGCCTCGCCGGCAGGCTGGAGACACGCGTGAGGTCGGGCAATCCCGATGGCGATGACCACGGCATCGTCAACATGGTCGGCGGCAACGCACGCTGGCAGGTCGACTGGCGACAGTGGCTGCCCGGCGAGACTACCGCACGCGGGCAGTTTGCGCTGCGGATCGATCCGGAGCGGTTCGGCCAGTCGGCTGTGGCTGGGACGCTGGACGTGTCCACGGCGAACGGCAAGGCCGCGATCACGCGCATGGCCGAGCTCGACGTTTCGTTGCCTGAGGCATTCCGGACGCGCCTCGAAGGCGCCCGCGCAACACTGACCGGCCCTGTACGCGGATCGGTGGCGATGCCGCAATGGCAGGCGGCGGTCACGGCCGAGGATGTCGTCGTGTCGGGTCTCCGAGGAATCAGTGTCGGCGGGACCTTCGATCTCGACCCCAGACAGCTCGTGACGAAGTCCCTGGCGCTCAAGGCTCCGGGCACCGAGGTCCGACTGAGCGGCGCGATTGGCATCCTCGAAGCCGGGTCCAACGTGTCCTTCGACGGTGTCATCGACGCGGGCTGGGCGTCGACGCCGTTCGCGCCAGCCGAGTGGCCAGTCGGCGGCAGCGCGTCGGTCAAGGGAAGCTGGGTGACCCGCGACGACGCGGATGATCTCGAGGTCGCGTTCGAGTCGTCTGCGGCAACGTTGGCGGCCAAGTCGATCGGGCCGGTTCAGGGGCATGTTCACAGCGGCCTCGCGGCAGTCACCGGCGCGGTCTCTGTTCCAGAGCTTGGATGCCGGTTCTCCGGTTCGTACGATCTCACCGAAGCCCAAGCCCACACGGCCCGTGCGGAGTGCATCCACGCCGATGTTGTGCGGTGGCTCACCCTTGGCGGCGTGGCCCCGGCGTTGACCACTGGCATTCACCTGTCGGTCGACGGGACCATTGACGCATCCGGCACGTTCGAGAACCTGGACGCGGCGCAATTCACGATTGGTCTCGACAGGCTGAGCGGCGATATCCAGGGACAGGCTGTTGCTCTCGCGGCCCCGACTATTGCGCGCTGGACGCGCGGCACGCTCGACGCCGGCGCCTCAACCATCACTGTGGGCGGCGCGACGATTGCGGTCGGTCCGGCTGCCAACACGCCATCCGCTTCGTCGGTCACGCTGTCCTCATCGCTGGCGAACATCCTCGCGCTGCTGCCTCCCGGCTCAATCCCGTCCGGGCTCGTGGCCGATGGCACGCTTCGCGTCGAGGCGCGCGTGCCTCACGCGGATCCGCGCAACTCGAGCGTACAGGCCTCGGCCGACATCGCCTCGGTCACGCGTGACGCCGTGCACATCGCCAGCGGCGTCGGCGCGACGGCGCGACTCGATCCGGATCGCCTCGAACTTCTGACGCTCAAGGGCACGCTTCTGGGGGCGACGGTTGATGCCACGGCCACGGCGCCCGCGGCCTGGGTCGCGCCGTGGCTGGCTCGCGCGCCGGTCGCAACAACGACGCCGGCTGGGCCGGATCAGGCGCGGATCACTGGAACGATCGACGCCCAGTTCGCCGCCGTGATGCAGGCGCTTGGCACCGCCGTCCCGAAGCTGACCGGGGCGGCTCGAATGTCGGTCGAACTCGTGGCAAACGCGCCGAGGCTGGATGAGCTTCGCGGGGTGATTACCGCGGAGGGATTCACCGTTGAGACGCGGACCGGCACGTTCACCCAGGATGGCCCATGGCGTATCCCTATCGAGAACGGCCTCGCGGGCGTCAATGCGCTCGCGATAACGGGGCCCGGCTCGCGGCTGGAAGCGTCGGGCCACGTGGGATTGAGCCCCGGCAGCGCCGTTGACCTCCGCGTCAGCGGCACCGCGTCGATGTCGCTTCTCGACGCGTTCGTGGCCCCGCGCGTGGATGGTGCGGCGGATGTCGAACTGCGCGTCGGCGGATCGCTTGACAAGCCGTCGCTTGATGGCGCCCTGACGTTGCGTGACGTGAGCGCGTTGTCGCCGACCGCGAAACTGGTGCTGGCTGGCGTCGGCGGGCGCATCACCTTCCGGCCAGGCTTGATCGAGTCGGTCGATCTCAAGGGCCAGCTCAATGGCGGCTCAGTGGGGGTATCAGGTTCCCTGCCTTTCGATTCCTCCCACGATCGCGGAGGGCTGCGCCTGACCATGCGCGACATCTTCGTCGAATACCCGCCGGGGCTCAGGAACCGGATCTCGGCTGACCTGATGTTGAGCGGAGGGCTCGACCAACCGGTACTCACAGGCAAGGCGACCTTCCTCACAGAGCCCTACCGCGAGTCGCTTCCCCAGATGGCGCAATTGCTGACGGCCCTCACCCAGCCGAGCCGCGGGGGGGCGTCGGACCCGGCTGGTTTGCCCGGCCGGATCGCGCTGGATGTGGCGCTTGTGTCGTCGATCCCGTTGCGGCTCGACAACAGTCTTGGACAGATCGAATTGCTTCCGCAAGTGAGTCTGGTGGGCACCGTCGCTCAACCTGGCCTTCTCGGTTCCGTGGCGATCCTCGATGGCAGCACCATCCGCCTTCAGAGCCGGACATACACGCTCGCCGACAGCCGGATGGACTTCGATCCCGATGATGGGCTCGTGCCCCGGCTGCGCGTGATGGGGACCGCGCAGGTCGGAGCCTACGCCGTCACGCTCCAAATCTCCGGGCCGGCCGATGCGATCGAGATGAGTCTGTCGTCAGATCCTCCGCTCCCCGAGCGGGATCTGCAGGTCATGTTGCTGACGGGGCAGGTTGGTGACAGTGGCGCGCAGGTCGGGGGTTCCCGGCAGTTCGCCATTACGGCCCTTTCGTCGGACTTGCTCGGCGTGGCGGGCCAGGCGTTTGGTCTGGACTACGTACGACTCGGCAGCGAGAATTTCGAACTGGTGTCGAGCGACCTGAAGCCGACAACCCGGTTGACGGTCTCGAAGACGCTGCTGACCCGGTTTGAACTGATCTTCTCTGACAATCTCGACAACAACGCGACCACATGGATCGTCGTGTACAAGCCACGTCTGAACATCGAGCTGCGCGTGGCCTCGCTCGATAACCTCGAGCGTACGGTCGAGGTCCGTCATCAGTTCACGTTCGGGCCCGGTGGCCCGGCGGCGAGCGGGGTGGCGAAATCGAAAGCTCCGGCGCGCACCGCCGTGTTGCAGGAAACCGTCGCGAGCGTCAGTATCCTTGGCGAGCCCGATGAGACAACGGCTCGTCTGCGGTCGTTGCTCGGGCTCACGCCTGGAACGACGTTCGACTACCGCAAGTGGCTCGCCGATCACGAACGGATCCGGAGCTTCTATAACGACGCCGGGTACCTGACGGCCCGGGTCATCCCGACACGAACCGCGCTCGACCCTGCCCCCGGCACCAAGGCCAGGGTCGCACTCGAGTACCGAATCACGCGCGGGCCGGCGACCTCGGTGGTCGTCACGGGGTGGTCGGCCGATGCGCCCTTCATCGCACGCTTGCGGATGGCCTGGGCGGCAACGACGTTCGACCAGTTCGCCGCTGACGACATGTCGCGCGTGGCCCGGGAGATGTTGGTCGACCGCGGCTACGTGTTGCCAGTCGTGCATCCGACCGTCAGCGAAACGAGCCCGGGGGTCCTTCTTGCGACGATCAACGTGCAGACGGGCCCGCGCGTGACGAAGAGGACGTTCGTGTTCGAGGGCGCGTCGGTCTTCAGTGAACAGGATCTGCTCGCCATCGCCACGGCGGCGGGCGTGACGGACAGCGCGTGGCGGGATCCCGAAGTCTTGTGCCTCGCGATCTCGGAGGCCTATGCTGCGGCCGGCTATCGCGGCGCCGTCGTGAAAGCCGGATTGGTTCTTGTCGTCGGGGCGTCTGCGGTGATGCCCGTCCGGATTGTCGAAGGTCCCGCGACACACGTGGGTGCTGTCACAGTCGCGGGAGTGCCCGCCGAGCGGCTGGCCGCTGCGCGGGATGCGACAGGTCTGGTCTCGGGTGCATTGCTTCCTTCCGGGGAAGAGCGCATCGCACGGCTCAGGCTCGAGCGGCACTTCAGGAACCTCGGGTACCGCAACGCGAAGGTCGCGGTCGGACTGCCAGCGGCCGGTCAGAACGGTCTGATCGACATCACCCTGACCGTCACCGAAGGGCGCCAGCAGGTCATCCGGTCCGTTCGAGTCGAAGGCGTACAGACGACGCGGCCGGCACTGGTTGATCGGGCGGTCCAGTTGAAGCCGGGAGATCCCGCGGGACAGGATGCGATTTTTGCGACCCAGCGGCGTCTGTATCAACTCGGTGTATTCAATGCCGCCGACATTCGCATCGAACCTGTCGAGGCGACGCCGGCTGAGACAGCCAAGGGGGTCGTTCCCGTCAATGCCGTGGTGTCGGTCGTCGAACCGCGCCGCTATCAGTTCGTGTATGGTGTCGAGTTCTCGAACGCGTACGGACCGGTCTACAATAACTTCGAGAACGCGCTTGGCGTGGCGGCCGACGTGCGGGACCGGAACCTCTTCGGCCGTGGGATGTCGTTGAGCCTCGGCGGCCGCTACGACCACAACATCAAGAGCGTCCGGACGCTGTTCACTGTGCCACGCCTGGGAACCTGGCCCATCCGCACGAACGTGTACGTGGGCTTGCGCGACCAGAAGACGGTTGCCAGCGATGGCAGCGTCGTCGACGAAGCGAGCCGGACCGCGTCGGTCGAGCAGCGCTGGAGGCCGGGATCCTGGGTAGACGTGACATGGGGCTACAGCGTGTCAGACAACCGGTTCTCGACGACCGCGACGCAGCCGCTCAGCGATCTCTGGTCCAACGGCATCCTGGCCGCCGTCAACGGCGCCGTGGTGTTCGACCACCGAGACAACATGCTGGATTCGAAGCGGGGCTGGTTCCATTCGTCGAGCCTGCAGCAGGGCGCGCACATCATCGGCTCCGACCTCCGGTACACTCGCTATGTCGGGCAGGTGTTCTTCTTCGCACCTGCCGGACCGCTGGTCTCGGCGACCGCCGTGCGCTTCGGCTCGCTGTGGAATATGGACGGCAACACGTCGCTCGCCGCGACGGACCTGCTCTTCAAGACCGGCGGCAGCCAGACGGTCCGCGGCTACGCTCAGGAGGGGCTCGGCGCCGGCACGCTCCAAGGGATTCCCATCGGCGGCACCCGCCTGCTCGTGCTCAATCAGGAATTCCGGGTTTCGGTCTCGAAGCTGCTGCAGGGCGTGGTGTTTGCCGACGCGGGCAATGCGTTCGGCCCGGAGGGCATCCAGCTGCGGCACCTGGCGGTCGGGCTCGGTTTCGGTGTCCGTATCCGGACGCCCCTGGTTCCGCTCCGAGCGGACTTTGGCTTCCCGATTCCGCGACGGCCAGGAGACCCCACCTTCCGGTGGTACATCTCGGTCGGACAGATCTTCTGAAGGGCGAGGCGTTTCCAGCGGAGGGGGACGGGCCGACACGGAGGTCAGGAGCAGGATAGGTGCTCGAGTTCATCGGGCGATTCTGATCTGGATTGGCGATCGGGCGATCGGGTGTGCAGCGTGTCGTCATCGCTGCGCCACCGGTCGAAGCCGGCTGGCGCGTAGGCGTTGCGGTCTCAGGACCGCCGGCCGGGCTGAAGTGGCAGGAAAAACAACGGGCCCGACACCTTTCGGCATCGGGTCATGGTACAAGAAAGAACGCCCGATACCGTTTCCAGTATCGGGCGTTCAAAAAATCCCCGGCAGCGACCTACTCTCCCACGCAGTTGCCCACGCAGTACCATCGGCGGTAGAAAGCTTAACTACCGTGTTCGGAATGGGAACGGGTGTGACCCTTCTCCTATGACCACCGGGAAACTTACTGGGGAGGATTCGTTGAATCCACCCGCCATATGAATCAGCCGACGTCGTATACCGACGCGGCCCGCTTCTCGCCTGGCTGAGGGTTCCGGGTATCTTCACCGGGGCTCGAAGCCGTAGACGAGGGCGGCGGCTGAATGTCAAAGAACCTTGACAACGAATATCCTGCAGAAGGCGCGTTCTGACACGCACGAAATGAAATGGAGGTAAATGATCAAGCCTCACGGCTGATTAGTACCAGTAAGCTGAGGATGTCACCACCCTTACACACCTGGCCTATCACCTGGTAGTCTTCCAGGAGCCTTTAGGAGCCTTACGGCTCGGGAGATCTCATCTTGGGGAGGGTTTCACGCTTAGATGCCTTCAGCGTTTCTCCCTTCCGCACGTAGCTACCCAGCGCTGCCGTTGGCACGACAACTGGTACACTAGAGGTGCGTCCAACCCGGTCCTCTCGTACTAAGGTCAGCCCCCCTCAAATCTCCTGCGCCCATGACAGATAGGGACCGAACTGTCTCGCGACGTTCTAAACCCAGCTCACGTACCGCTTTAACCGGCGAACAGCCGGACCCTTGGAACCTGCTACAGCTCCAGGATGCGATGAGCCGACATCGAGGTGCCAAACCTGGGCGTCGATGTGAACTCTTGGCCCAGATCAGCCTGTTATCCCCGGCGTACCTTTTATCCGTTGAGCGATGGCCCTTCCATGCGGGACCACCGGATCACTAAAGCCTGGTTTCCCACCTGCTCGACGTGTATGTCTCGCAGTCAAGCTCGCTTGTGCTTTTGCACTCTCCGGCTGATTTCCAAACAGCCTGAGCGAACCTTCGCGCGCCTCCGTTACCGTTTAGGAGGCGACCGCCCCAGTCAAACTACCCACCTAGCAGTGTCCCTGACCTGGCTGACAGGTCGAGGTTAGAACGTCGAAGTGATAAGGGTGGTATCTCACCGTTGGCTCCCCGGATCCCAAGAAACCCGGTTCATAGCCTCCCACCTATCCTGCGCATAACACGTCAACATTCACTACTAGGCTGTAGTAAAGGTGCACGGGGTCTTTCCGTCTAGTCACGGGTAACCGGCGTCTTCACCGGTACCACAAATTCGCAGTGCCCCTCGTTGAGACAGCGCCCAGATCGTTACGCCATTCGTGCAGGTCGGAACTTACCCGACAAGGAATTTCGCTACCTTAGGACCGTTATAGTTACGGCCGCCGTTTACCGGGGCTTCAGTTCGAAGCTTTGCCTTGCGGCTAACCTCTCCCTTTAACCTTCCGGCACCGGGCAGGCGTCAGACCCTATACGTCGTGTTCGACTTAGCAGAGCCCTGTGTTTTTAGTAAACAGTCGCTTGACCCTCTTTATTGCAACTCCTTCACGCACGCCTGGGTGAACCAGACGCACGATAACGGAGCACCCCTTCTTCCGAAGTTACGGGGCGAGTTTGCCGAGTTCCTAAACGAGGGTTCTCACTTGCGCCTGAGGATTTTCTCCTCGCCTACCTGTGTCGGTTTGCGGTACGGGTACCCGGAAATCTCCTTAGAGGCTTTTCTCGGCAGCGTGGCGTCACCGGCTTTGCGAGCCTTGCGGCTCTCGCGATAGCACCTCAGGGAATATGACCCACCGGATTTGCCTGGCGGATCCCCCTACATGCCTCAACCCACACTTCCAATCGTGGGCCCGGCTAGCCTCCTGCGTCCCCCCATCGTGATAACGATTTCCAGGTAGTTCAGGAATATTAACCTGATATCCATCCGCTACGCCTTTCGGCCTCGCGTTAGGACCCGACTAACCCTGAGCGGACGAACCTTCCTCAGGAAACCTTAGGCTTACGGCGGAGAGGATTCTCACCTCTCTTATCGCTACTTATGCCGGCAGGGTCACTTCTCTGCACTCCACCAGTCCTTTCGGTCTAGCTTCAGTGCGCAGAGAACGCTCTTCTACCAAGGCCGCGCCCCGCAGGGCACGGCGATCTACGGCTTCGGTCTTGTGCTTAAGCCCCGTTGGATTGTCGGCCCAGAGCCGCTTGACCAGTGAGCTATTACGCTTTCTTTAAAGGATGGCTGCTTCTAAGCCAACCTCCTGGTTGTCTGAGCGTCTCCAGATCCTTTCCCACTTAGCACAAAGTTAGGGACCTTAGCCGGTAGTCTGGGCTGTTTCCCTTTTGACGATGAAGCTTAGCCCCCACCGTCTCACTCCCGGGATACGTGTCGCTGGCATTCGCAGTTTGGTTGGGTTCAGTAAGCTGGTAAGCCCCTTAGCCCATTCAGTTCTCTACCACCAGCGCCGACCTCCCGAGGCTGCCCCTAAAGGCATTTCGAAGAGAACGGGCAATCACGAAGTTTGATTAGCCTTTCACCCCTATCCTCAGCTCATCCAAGTTGTTTTCAACCAACACTGGTTCGGGCCTCCACGCGGTGTTACCCGCGCTTCACCCTGGCCAAGGATAGATCACCTCGCTTCGCGTCTGCTCCCGACGACTTAACGCCCATTTCGGACTCGCTTTCGCTACGGCTCGCTTACGCTTAACCTTGCCACCGAGAGCAACTAGCCGGCTCA
>JAPKZQ010000009.1:12500-35964 GCA_026393675.1 Acidobacteriota bacterium
CCCAGTGTGGCCGTCCGCCCTCTCAGGCCGGCTACCGATCGAAGCCTTGGTGAGCCGTTACCTCACCAACTAGCTAATCGGACGCGGGCCCCTCCTCGAGTGCCAGGCCTTGCGGTCCCCAGCTTTGATCTCCATCCGTCCAAGGACAGGATGTCATGCGGTATTAGCGTTCCTTTCGAAACGTTATCCCCCGCTCGAGGGTAGGTCACCCACGCGTTACTCACCCGTCTGCCACTCTACTCAGGGCCGAAGCCCCTTTCGCGTTCGACTTGCATGTGTTAGGCACGCCGCCAGCGTTGATTCTGAGCCAGGATCAAACTCTCATGTTAAAGGCGTTGCCGACCGCCCTTGCGGGCCGCCGGCGAGCTCTAACCAGAGTTGATTAGCTCTGGCGTTGTTCTCTATCTATCAGTTGTGGATCGGCTTGCCCGGGCCCGAAGGCCGCACAGTCCCGACCCGGCTGATACTCACAGGTTTGTATCTTCGCGCACTATCTAGTTTTCAAAGAACCGACGCCGTTTCCCCGGGCGAGCCGCTTTCGAGGCCCATTTGGGGGAACCTTTCAATACTACTATCGGCCGCTGGTTCTGTCAACCCCTTTTCATGACCTTTTCCGGACGGTCCAACAGGCCCATCAAGAGCCCATCGACCGTCTGCGTCATGGGAGGGAGCAGGCCGTTCCGGCACAAACCCTGGAACCATCGTCCGCCGTACGTGGCGGGGGACCCTACGGCCAGCGCAATTGCTGACCGGAGGACTCTTGATAATAGTCAAACGAGCCGGAAAAGTCAAACAACCCGGCCCAGAGATATGGTATCTGCTGTTCTCTAAAAAAACGTTAACGGCTTCCGATCAGGCGGTGTGGCCAACCCGGACGAGATGGTACTGCCTGGCCCCCTTGCGGAGCACGAACACGCGGCCGGCAATCGCCTGCCCAACCGTAAACCTGGCCCGCTCATCGGCAACCCGCCGGTTGTTGACGTACACGCCGCCGCCCTTCACCAGGCGCGTCGCCTCGCCCTTGGATGCCGCCAGCTTCGTCGCCACCAGCAGGTCGGCAATCGCCAGACCGTCTCCTCCGAAGCTGGCCGCCCCCATCTCCGTCGACGGCACATCGTCGAACACCGCAATGATGTCATCGGCGTCGAGCTCAGCAATTCGCTCGCCAAACAGCAGCCCCGACGCATGTTCGGCCCGATCGACCGCGTCCTGGCCGTGAATGGTCCGCGTCACGTCGCGGGCCAGCACCCGCTGGGCTTCTCGTTTCTCCGGCGCCGCCGTCAGGGCCGCTTCAAGCGACGTGATCTCGTCTCGCCCGAGGAACGTGAAGAACTTCAGATACCTCACGACGTCGCGATCATCGGTGTTGAGCCAGAACTGATAGAACCGAAAGGGCGACGTCTGCTTCGGGTCGAGCCAGACGGCGCCTGCTTCCGTCTTGCCGAACTTCACGCCCGACGCGGTGGTCACCAGCGGCATCACGAGGCCGTGGGCCCTGGCGGCGCGCAACCGCCGAATCAAGTCGCATCCGGCCGTGATGTTCCCCCACTGGTCCGTTCCGCCCATCTGCAGCGTGCACGAGTAGCGGTCGAACAGCTCGAGAAAGTCGTACGACTGCAACATCAGGTAGCTGAACTCGGTGTACGAAATCCCGTCTTCGGATTCGAGGCGACGTCTGACCGATTCCTTGGCCAGCATGTAATTGACGGTGAAGTACTTCCCGATGTCCCGCAGAAACCCGAGCAGATCCAGCTTCCGAAGCCAGTCGGCGTTGTTCACGATGCGCGCGGGATTGGATGGCGCATCGAAGTCGAGCACTTTCGCCAACTGCCCACGAATGCCTTCGAGATTGGCGTCAATCTGCTCAATGCTGAGCAACTGGCGCTCGGCCGTCTTGCCACTCGGATCGCCAATCATCCCGGTGCCGCCGCCCACGATCGCGATCGGGCTGTGTCCGCACCGCTGCATGCGGGCAAGCGCCATCATCGGCAACAGCGACCCGACGTGCAGGCTGGCCGCGGTCGGATCGAACCCGATATAGAGCGTCACTTTCTCGCGCGACAGCACGTCGCGCAGACCCTCCGTGGATTCGGATACCAGGCCCCGCCATTCCAGTTCGCTGAACGCATCACTCACCATCGGCACACACTCCAAGCCCTCTACTATACCTGTCCAATCCCCCGGGGCCTGAAGCGGGGTGGGTCCCCTGCCGCAGCCTTGCCGGGCAGGAGCCCGGCGATCCCAGGCTCGCCGTGCCAGCGTGGTCCGGCGGTCAGAGGCCGTCCCCCCGGGATCGCCACGCTCCAGCGTGGCCTGATCGTGTCGAAGGCACCGAGTCCCGGCGGGTGGCCGGGTCGTTACCGAGGATCCGAAAAGATGACCCGCCGGCCCTGGATCGTCCAATGGCCATCGAGGATCCGCTGGATGGCTTCGGGATAGATGCGGTGCTCTTCGGCGAGGATCCGACGAGCCAGCGTGTCTTCCGTGTCGGTGTCGAGGACGGGCACCGCCGCCTGCAGGATGATGGGGCCGGCGTCGAGGTTGGTGTCGACGAAGTGAACCGTGGCGCCGGAGATCTTCGCGCCGTGCTCGACGGCCTGCCGCTGCGCGTGCAGGCCGGGAAATGCCGGCAACAGCGCGGGGTGGATGTTGAGAATCTGGTTCGGAAACGCGTTGACAAACGTCGCCCCGAGCAACCGCATGAAGCCCGCCAGGCAGACGAGGCTGACCTGGCGACTGAGGAGGTCGTCGACCAGCACCTGCTCGAAGACCTCGCGGGACGCGTACGCCTTGTGATCCCGCACCAATGTCTCGACGCCCGCATCCTGCGCACGGCGCAGGCCACCGGCATCCGCCCGGTTGGAGATCACGAGCGCGATGCGCGCATCGAGGCGTCCATCGCGCGTGGCGTCGATGATGGCCTGGAGATTCGAACCCCGACCCGAAATCAACACGCCGATGCTGCGGTTCACCTGCTGCCTCGCTGCTACCAGATCCGCCGGACGCGATACTTCGAAAACACCTTGTCGGCCGACACCACGCTCAGGCCGTCCTCGAGGGCCTGGGCGATGATCAGCCGGTCGAAGGGATCGCGATGATGGTACGGGAGTTGGGCCACACGTGAGACGTGGTTGATGGCAATCGGAAGCGCGGTAAACCCATTCGCCGCGAGGTGCTCCGGGAGAAAACGTGCCAGGTCGGCTTCCAGTTTGAGTTTGCCCTGCCCGATCTTGATCGCCATCTCCCAGGCCGAGGCCATGCTGAGCCAGCAAGTGTTCGCGGAATCGCCGATAGCCTTGCGCGCGGAGCCTGACAGTTCCGTTCCTCCCTGGATCCACCACAGGAAGGCATGCGTGTCCAGCAGGAGTCTCACCTACAGGTACTCCTCGAAGCCTTCCGGTGTCTGATCGAAGTCAGGGGCGATCCAGACCTGGCCAGCGGCCGACCCGGGCTGGCGCCTGGCCCCGCTGGCCGCGAGCGGCACGAGCCTCAGCAGGGGCTTGTTGTCGCGCGCGATGACCACGTCCTCTCCGGACATGGCCTTCTGGACCAGCTCGGAGAAGCGGGCCTTGGCCTGAGCGATGTTCACACGCGTCATGGCATACGCTCCTGTTGGTCATTTTACATGACCAACGAGAGTATCAGCAAGCGTGATACTGGTGGACGTGACTTACACCCCCGCGCGCGCGGGGGAACCCGCGAGGAGCGGGGCATCACATCGCAAGAGGAGGGTACATCCCCGCGCGCGCGGGGGAACCTGTATCAGAAAGGAGACAAGCGGCCAGGTTGTCCGCCCGAGGTGTCGCTACAGGCTTCCGTACACCACGCCGGGGTCGCCGGCCACGATCTTTCCGATCTCGGTGGCGCGCGACTCGCCGGCCGACTGCAGCATGGCGAGCACCCGCGCCTGGTCATCGGGCGCGCAACCGATGATCATCCCGATTCCCATGTTGAAAGAGCGGTACATGTCGGCGTCTGGCACGCCGCCGGAGCGCTGCAGAAAGCGGAACACCGCGTTGGGGGTCCAGGTCGACCTGTCGATGAGCGCCGCGACGCCCGGCGGGAGGATGCGCGGCAGATTCTCGGTGATGCCGCCGCCCGTGATGTGCGCCATGCCCTTCACCAGACCCGCGTCAAGCAGGGGCCGGACAAGCGGCAGGTACGACCGATGGATCCGCAGGAGTTCCTCCCCGACCGTGCACCCGAGTTCCGGCACCTCGGCATCAACCGTCAGACCGAGGTGGTCAAACACAATGGCACGAGCCAGCGAGTACCCATTGGTGTGAAGGCCCGACGATCGCAGGCCGATGAGCACATCGCCAATGCGCAGGCGTTCCCCGGTGATGACGCGGTCGTGCTCGACGACGCCGACAATGAAGCCGGCGATGTCGTACTCTCCGGACGAGTAGAATCCGGGCATCTCGGCCGTCTCGCCGCCGATGAGCGAGCAGCCGTTCTCTCGGCACGCCGTGGCGACGCCCTCCACGATCTGGCCCGCGATCTCGGGTGAGAGTTTGCCGGTGGCAAGGTAGTCGAGGAAGAACAGCGGCACGGCACCCTGCACGAGGATGTCGTTGACGCAGTGATTGACCAGATCCTGCCCGACGGTGTCATGGCGTCCCGTCAGGAACGCGACCTTCAGCTTGGTGCCGACCCCGTCGGCACTCGACACGAGCACGGGATCGCGGTAGTCGGTGCCAAGCCTGAACAGCCCGCCGAACGACCCGATCGACGACAGTACGCCCGGCGTAAACGTCGTTCGCGCAAGTCCCTTGATGCGGCGGACCGTCTCGTTGCCCGCGTCGATATCGACGCCGGATTGTTTGTAGTCCATGGACGAACCTGACTACTGCGTAGCCGGGCTGGAGCCCGGCGATCCCAGGAAGATGCCCGTCGCACGGCCGGCCCGAACCCCGAATCCCGTCTACTGACTACCCGCTACTGTTCGTCGGGTCTGAAGACCCGGCCTCCATCTGACCATCGCCACGCCCCTCACCGCTCAATCTGGCCCCGCGTGTCCAGGGCCAGCGGCAATTGCAGATACACCGCCTCCTCGCGCGGGAACGGCACCGGGTACGAACCGGTGTAACACGACGTGCAGTACCGATCGCGATCCGAGTTGACCGACTGGAGCAGTCCTTCGTAGCTCAGGTACCGCAGACTGTCGGCTTCGATGTGCTTGCGCACTTCCTCGAGTGTATGGGTCGCCGCAATCAGGTCGTTGCGCCTGGGCGTGTCGATGCCATAGAAGCAGGGTGAGATGGTCGGCGGACAACTGATCCGCACGTGCACTTCGGTCGCCCCGGCGGCCTTGATCATCTTCACGATCTTCCGGCTCGTCGTCCCGCGCACGATCGAATCGTCAATGAGCACGACGCGTCGCCCTTTCAGGATGCTGCGCACCGGGTTCAACTTGACCTTGACGCCGAAGTGACGGATGGACTGGCGTGGCTCGATGAACGTGCGCCCGACGTAGTGATTCCGAATGAGACCGAACTGCAGCGGCACGCCGGACACCTCGGAGTAGCCCACGGCGGCGCACACGCCGGAATCCGGCACGGGCACGACAACGTCGGCAGGCACGGTTGATTCGCGCGCCAGGAATCGGCCGAGATTGGTCCGCACTTCGTTGACGCTCCTGCCGAATACGAGGCTGTCGGGCCTGGCGAAATACACGTGCTCGAAGATGCAGTGACAGGACTGGGCCGAGGCAAACGGCCGGATCGGCTTCAGGCCCTCTGGCCCGATGACGAGCACCTCGCCCGGCTCGACGTCGCGCACATAGGTCGCACCGATCAGATCCATCGCGCAGGTTTCGGAGCAGACGACCCAGGCGCCGTCCAGCTGGCCGAGTGCCAACGGACGGAATCCATACGGGTCGCGGACGGCCACGAGCCGATCTCTGGTCAGGAACAACAGGGAAAACGCGCCCTGCACCTGCGTCACGGTGTCGACGAGGGCCTGCTCGACCTCTCGCGCCTTCGAGCGCGCATACAGGTGCAGGAAGATTTCGGTGTCGCTGGACGTCTGGAAGATCGCGCCCTGCCTGGTCAACTCGTCCCGCAGTTCGCGCTGGTTGACGAGGTTGCCGTTGTGGCACACGGCGATCTGGCCGTGCACGCATTCGATCAGCAGGGGTTGCGCGTTGGCGAGACCGCTTTCGCCGGCGGTCGAATACCGCACGTGCCCGATTGCGCTCGTGCCACGGAGCCTCGCCAGGACATCCTCGCGGAAAATGTCCGCCACGTAGCCCATGCCCCGCTCGGCGCGTAACGTGACGGCGTCAGACGCGACAATGCCACCGCTCTCCTGCCCGCGATGCTGCAGGGCGTAGAGGCCCAGGTAGGCGAGCTTGGCGGCCTCGGGGTGGCCGAAGACGCCAAAGACGCCGCACTCATCCTTGAACTTGTCGAGCATCAACCCCTAGATTCCCGGCCTGCCGTCCCGCCGGACGGATTCAGTCTGATGTCTTGAGCAACTTGAACCCGACAATCCCGTCGAGCACGCCGGCCACCAAGAACGCGGTGCCTAGCACGGGCCGGCTGTCGGGCGCGAAGAAGGGAAGCACACCGACAAGCGACAGCCCACTCAGAAGAACAATTCCCGCGCCAGTGGCCACTAAGGCAACGCCAACCACGCGCTTCGATCCGGGTCGATCCATGCCCCCCCCTACGTGCGCTCTTCGTCGAACACCCGTCGGAAGACCTCGTCGACGTGCCGCAACTGATGATCCAGGTCGAACAGGCGATCCAGTTCGGCGGCGTTAACCACGGCCGTCACGTCGGCGTCGTGCCTGAGCAGTTCGCGAAAATCGCAGCGCTCGTCGAACGACCGCATCGCGTTGCGCTGCACCCATTCGTAGGCCTGCTCGCGGGACACGCCCTTACTCGCCAGCGCCAGCAGCACCGACCCGGAAAACACCACCCCGCGCGACAGCTCGAGATTGCGCATCATGCGGTCGGGATACACGACCATGTCGGACGCGATGCGCGTGAATCGCCTCAGCATGTGGTCGAGCGCGATGAAACTGTCCGGCAGGATGATGCGCTCGACCGACGAGTGCGAAATGTCCCGCTCGTGCCAAAGCGCGATGTTCTCCATGGCCGCGACCAGATTGCCACGCAGCACCCGGGCCAGCCCCACGATCTGTTCGCAGCCAATGGGATTGCGCTTGTGCGGCATGGCCGATGAGCCCTTTTGGCCACGATCAAACGGCTCCTCGACCTCGCCGATCTCGGTCTTCTGCAGACCGCGGATCTCCAGCGCGAACTTTTCGAGCGACGCCGCCGTGATGGCGAGCGCCGACATCAACTCGGCATGCCGATCGCGCTGGATGACCTGCGAGGACACCGGCGCGGGTTGAAGCCCGAGCGTGGCGCACACCAGCCTCTCGATGGCGGGTTCCAGGTGGGCGTAGGTGCCCACCGCCCCCGAGATCTTGCCAACCGACACGATCTCGCGGGCCCGCTGAATTCGCACGACATCACGCCCCAGCTCCGCATACCAGATCGCCAGTTTCAGCCCGAACGTCGTCGGCTCGGCGTGCACGCCATGCGTACGGCCGATGATCGGCGTTCGCTGATGTTCGAGCGCGCGGGTTTTCACCGCGGCGCGGAGGGCCGCCATCCGGGTGAGCGTCAGGTCGCAGGCATCCTGGAGCTGCAGCGCGAGCGCCGTGTCGAGCACGTCCGACGAGGTCAACCCGAAGTGCAGCCAGCGCGCCTCCGGGCCCACGTGTTCGGCCACGGCGGTCGTAAACGCGATGATGTCGTGCTTGGTGACGGCCTCGATCGCATCGATACGGGCGACGTCGAAGGCGCCCCGCTCACGGATCGCACGAGCGGCATCGGCGGGAATGATGCCGGATTCGGCCATCGCCTCGGCCGCAGCCACCTCGACCCGGAGCCAGGTCTGGTACCTGTGCTCATCACTCCAGATCCGTCCCATCTCGGGGTGCGTATAACGGGCAATCATGAGACCACTCGCAGTTGATCCTGAACGAGGCCGAAATCGTTGACAGCTCCAAGCACGGCCGCCGACAGCGGCGTACTCGTCAGCAGTTCACGTGCGACACGAGCAACGTCCTCGATGGTGACGGCGGTGATCCCGGCGATGGTCTCATCGATCGTGAACATCCGGTCGAAGTAGATCTCCTGCCGTGCCAGGTACGCCGCCCGATGCCACGTGCTTTCGAGCCCGAGCAGCAGGCCACCCTTTACGTTGTCCTTGGCGCGCTGCAATTCGGAGGCGGCAATCGGCATCGTCACGAGCTGGCGCAGCTCATTCATAATGACGTCGATCACCTCGCCGACGCGGTCGTTCGAACAGCCGGCGTAGATGCTGAGCAGGCCGGCATCGCGGAAGGCACTCAGGCCGCTGCCAACCGAGTAGGCCAGACCGCGCTTCTCGCGAACGTTCTGGAACAGCCGGGAACTCATCGATCCGCCCATCACGGTGTTGAGCACAAGGGCGGCGTACCGCTCGGGGTGATTCTGCGGGTACGCGCCCACACCCAGGCAGATGTGACTCTGCTCGAGTTCCTTGTTGCGGATGATGATCAGCGCGTGGTCGGTGGGTGGCCCGTCAGCCGGGTGAGGGCAGCCAGCCCGTGTGCCGCCAAACGCCCGCTCCATCAGCTCACGCACCCGCGCATGCTCGAGATTGCCGGCCGCAGCGATAATCAGATTGTCGGAGGTGTAGGTGGCGGCGAAGTAGTCGCGCAGCGCCTGGGCCGTCAGCGCCTCAATGCTGTCTCGCGTGCCGAGAATGGGCATGCCGAGCGGATGCCCGGTCCAGAATCGCTGCAGGAAGAGTTCGTGGACGAGATCGTCTGGCGTGTCCTCGACCATCTTGATTTCTTCGAGGACGACGCTCTTTTCGCGATGCACGTCATCGTCGGCAAAACGCGGGTGCAGCACGACATCCGACAGAATGTCGACCGCCACCGGCAGTTGCTCATCTAGTACCTTGATCGAATAGTTGGCGTTCTCCTTGCCGGTTGACGCGTCCATCTGGCCGCCAATCGAGTCCACCTCCTGCGCGATAACCTCCGCCGACCGGGTCGCCGACCCTTTGAAGAGCATGTGTTCGACAAAGTGGGCGATGCCTGGCGAGGCGGACCCCTCCTGTCGCGACCCGCGCGTCAACCACACCCCGAAACTCACCGAACGGACGTGTGGAATCGACTCCGTCAAGAGACGGAGACCGTTGTCGAGCGTATCGCGAACAACCATCGGCAGGTTTACGACTGGATTGGTGCGTTAAATGGAGGCCACAAGCTGTTTATTACCAATAACTTGCAGCCATCTGATACTGACGATGATAGCATGGCGCAAGAAGCCGCAGCAACGAAAAAGGCAGATACGATGCCCACCATCGAACTCACGGACCTGACACGCGCCGAGATCGAATCGGCCCTTCGCGACCTGGGTGTCGAACCGTACCGGGCGGGCCAGCTCTTCCAATGGGTCTACCAGCGGGGCGTCGTCGACTTCGAGTCGATGACGGACCTGTCGCAGGACCTCCGCCGCACGCTGGTGGAGCACTTCCACATCACCACTCCGGTCGTCTCCCGACGGGATATCTCGGAAGATGGCACCGAGAAGTTCCTGCTCTCGTTGCGCGATGGACGCCACATCGAATCCGTCTTTATTCCGGATACCGGGTCGCAGACGATCTGTGTGTCGACGCAGGTGGGCTGCGCGATGGGATGCACGTTCTGCCTGACGGCCACCATGGGACTGGTGCGCAACCTCAGCCCGGGCGAAATCGTCGGACAGGTGCGCGTGCTGTCTGCCGCCGTCGACTTGCGCGGCAAGGCGTTCAACATCGTCTTGATGGGCATGGGCGAACCGCTTCACAACTACGACCAGACGATGGCGGCGTTGCGGATCCTCTGTGACAGGAAGGGATGTGCGCTGCCGCCAAGGCGGATCACGCTTTCTACGGTCGGGCTCGTGCCGGCCATTGAACGGCTCGCGACCGAGCCGCTGATGCCCAACCTCGCGATCTCGCTGCACGCGGCATCTGAAGACGTGCGAGCGCGGCTTGTGCCGTCGGCGCGCAAGTACAGCATCACGGAGATTCTCGCGGCGTGTCGGCGGTTTCCCTTGAAACACCGGGGTCGCATCACGTTCGAATACGTGCTGCTCGCCGGCATCAACGACTCGGACACCGAAGCACGGAAGCTGGCGAAACTGCTGCGGGGCATGCGGGCCAAGGTCAACCTGATCCCACTCAACCCGGTTGCGGGCATCGTGTTTGAGCGACCCTCCGACGATTGCATCAACCAGTTCGGCCGCATCCTCTCCGAGCACCAGGTGACCGTGTCGGTGCGCAAGAGCCGCGGACGGGACATCCGCGCCGCGTGCGGGCAACTCGCCATCGAGGGCGGCAGGAAATCGCCCGCGCAGCTCCTCGCCGACGCGATCGAGTAGCGGCGGAACGGCCCCTCGCTGACTGGCGCGGAACGACGGTTCCCGGAGCGGCCCCTCGAACCAAGCCGACAGCGAAGCCCTGAGTGAAGTCGAAGGGCGTCAGTCTGCAAAACGCGCCGCAAGGGCCAGGACTGGGTGCGCGAATAGCGCGATCGTGAGGTCGGCGACGAGCCCCGGAAGGCGCGTTTTGCCGGCTTGCGTGAGCGGGGCCGCGGAGGGAAACGTCGTCCCGCGCAGACGGGCGCGATGAATCGCGCCCCTGATATAGAACGACCTGTCAAGCACGCGTGTCAACAGTCACTGTCATCACCAGCAGCATCGGTGGCGGTCGAGGCGGCTGTCGCGACGGTTGATCACTCTGATATTCGCGGGTTGGATACCGCATAATCGTGATCCGTCGGGAGCGACCTCGGACTACGGACGCGGGTTCGGCCCGGAGGCCTACCGCATAGGGGCGGCGAGGATACTCCTTTCCGTGTGCCGCTCGACCGCCGCCGTTGCTGCCTGTCGTCGTCCTGCGTCGGACGCTATGCCGCCACGGATCGCGAGGGCCGTTGTTCGGCGTCCACCGCGACCCCAATCGCCCAGATGAACCCCAAGAGCTCGCGGCCCACCGCGGTCACCACCTGCTGCGGGCATTTACCCCGGCCGAGCAGCTTCCGATAGCGGGCATGCAGCCGGTGCTGCGCCTTCCAGGCGATGGCCTTCACCGGTTCACTCAACCCCGCGTGCCGTTTCCGGAGCAGCGCGCTCACGGCCGGCCGATGCCGATACGCCCACCCCGCTTCTACGACAATGCGCCGGAGATGCGCGTTGCCGGTCTTGGTGATCCCGCCGCGCCACGTGCGCCCGCCGCTGGACGCCTCGCGGGGGCCCAGGCCGCCATACCCCATCAACTGGCGGGGCCGCGTGAACCGGGAGAGCGTGCCGACTTCCGCGACGATGGTGACGGCGGACGTGAGGGCGATCCCGCGGAGCGCCTGGAGGGCGTCGATCACCGCACGCATCGCCGTCGGGGCGTGGGTGACCGCCTCCGTGATCGCCCGCTCGAGTCGCGCCACGCGATCGGCCACGTGGTCGACTTCGTGGACGTAATCCAGCAACGTCGCCTCCTGGGCGGGCTGGTCGAAGTGCACGGCCTGCTTCACCCAGGCGAGATACGTCTGCGTCCACGCCTTCGTGCCCACCGGCGGCCGCCGCCCGTGGCGCAGCAAGAACTTGCTCAACCGGTGCCGCGCCCGCAATTGATCTTTCTTCGCCGCCTCCCGCGCGCGCACCAGATCCCGCAAGGCCTCGTGCGCCGCGTCGGGCACCCAGACGGGCGTCAAGTCGCCGGCGCGGTAGCTGCGCGCCAGCTTCAGCGCATCGCGTCGATCCGTCTTGACGCGATCCCCGGCCTTCACCGGCACCAGCGTCGGCGCAATCACCTCGCATCGCACCCCGAGCGCGGTCAGTTGCCAGTACACCACATACCCCGTGGGGCCCGCCTCGTAGCACGCCCGCAGGTGCTCGGCCGGCCCCAGCTTCTTGACCAGTTTCCGGATCGATTCCGGGCGGTTGGGGATGGTCCCCAGCGACCGGACTTCGCCATTGGGCTCCGCCACGGCAACCGCGATCGTGTCGGCGTGGACATCCAGACCAATAAATCGTACCTTGCTCATGACCGGCTCCTTTCGCATGTGGCTCTGCGTTGTGCAGGGCTTCAACTCGCAGCGTAACCCACGACACTGCGAATGCGAGCCGGTCGTTCCATTGTGACTACGTAACCGAGGGGCCGCGCCGCGAATCGCCACGTCACCACTGTGCCAATGGGGCGGGCGCCCTCCCCGCGCCCTCCACGGTGCCATCGAGCGCGGGCGAGTCGATGCGCACGCGAACGCGCGTGTTGCGTGGCAGACCCGGTGGGATGCGAACCTTGAGGAAGTTGTCGGTCAGCACCACCGTGCCATCGTCGAGCGTGAGACCGGGACGAACCGATCCGATCTGAGACGCGACGAATCGGTCGGTGAGCCGCCTCGCGACGTCGCGCAACCGTCTCGCCCGCGTCTTGGTCCGGGCCGCATCCACCTTTGGCGTCATCACCGTGGCGTCGGTGCCGGGCCGATCCGAGTACGGAAACACGTGCAGGTAGCTGAACGGCAGGCGCTCGACCTCGCGCGCCATCATCTCCATATCCTGGTCCGACTCGCCGGGAAAACCCACAATCAGGTCGCTCCCGATCGATGCGTGCGGCAACCGCGCGTGAATCTGGTCAACCAGATCCCGATAGCACTCCAATGTGTACGGCCTCCGCATGACACGCAGCACTCGATCGCTCGCGTGCTGAAGCGGCAGGTGGAAATGCGGTGCGAATCGTCCGGACCGCGCCACCAGATCGACCACGTCTTGCGGACAGTCCATCGGCTCGAGCGAACTGATGCGAAAGGTGGTGTCGCCGGGCTGGCGATCGAGATCCCGGAGCAACTCGACGAGTGACGTGGCCGGCTGCAGGTCGCGCCCGAAGGATCCGAGGTGGACACCAACCAGCCACACCTCCTTGTACCCCGCGGCCGCGACGCGATGGACCTCGTCGCGGATCTCGACCAACGGGCGGCTGCGCGAAGGCCCACGCGTGAACGGGATGATGCAGAATGCGCACGTCTGGTCGCAACCGGTCTGCACGCGGAGGGGATAGGCCGTTCGTCCCATCGCCCCCGGCGCGACGCCCGCACCGCAGGAGCCATCGCCCTCACCGAACCGGTCCCGGGTTGCAAAGACGGATTCCTCGTCGAGCAGCCGCAGCAAGCCGTCTTTCTTCTGGTTCGGCACGACCATGAGGACGTTAGGGAGTTGGTCAAGATCGCCCGGCTTGCGCGTGGCGTAGCAGCCTGTCACGACGATCCGCGCAGAAGGATTGTCGCGGGAGAGCCCGCGAATCGCCCGCCGCGCGCCCTGATCGGCCGCGCCGGTGACCGAGCACGTATTGACGATGATCAGGTCGGCCGCATCGGCCGGTGCTTCGACGGCGCCTCGCGTTCGCAGCCCCTCCTCGAGCTCGAAGGAGTCGGCCTGGTTGACCCGGCAACCGAACGTGAGGATGGCGTATGTCATTCGGGGTTCGGGATTCGGGATTCGGGGTTCGGGGTTCGGGATGGCCGCACCTGGCCTGTTCTGAGTCCTGACTTCTACTTTTCCTCTGCTGCCGCCAGACGGGCGGCCGCCTGCTCGACCTTGTCGGCGAGTCTGGCTTTGTACGCGACAACGCGCTCTGCGAGGACCGGGTCGGCAATTGCCAGGATCTGGGCCGCCAGCACCCCGGCATTCGTGGCTCCCGACTTCCCGATCGCCACCGTCGCCACCGGCACGCCTGGCGGCATCTGAACGGTCGAGAGCAGCGCGTCGAGGCCGAGCAGGGGCGACGAGTCGATAGGCACACCGATCACGGGCTTCGCTGTGTGCGCGGCCACGATGCCGGCCAGGTGCGCCGCGGCTCCCGCGCCAACAATGAATACCTGGACGCCACGGGCCGGGGCGTCGGCCATGATGCGCTGCACGCGCGCCGGCGACCGGTGCGCGGACGCCACGGTCATCTCGCACGAAATGCCCAACTCGCGCAGCACGTCAGCGGCGCCGCGCATGATTGGGGCGTCGGAATCCGATCCCATCAGAATCTGCACCTGGATTGGGGTCATCGTCGGTCGCTCCAAGATAACTCTATTGCACGCAGCCCGATGTCGCGCCGGAAGTGCGCCTTGTCAAACGTGATGCGCGATGCGGCATCGTACGCCGTTGTCCGTGCGGCCTGGAAGTCCGGCCCTCGCCCGACGACGGTCAGAACCCGGCCGCCGCTGGTGACCAGCGTCTCGCCTCTCTGCGCCGTGCCGGCGTGAAAGACCCACACCCCCGGCAACGACTCGACTTCGTCTATGCCCCCGATCGTCTTTCCTGTCTCGAACCGATCCGGATAGCCACCCGAGGCCATGACGACCCCAACGTGGGCATCGGCCCGCACGCGGCACACACCCGGTTTCAGCGCGCCGCGGGACGCATCAACCAGGTGCGGCAGCAGGTCTTCGTCAATCGCCGGCAGAATCACCTGGGCTTCCGGATCGCCGAGCCTTGCGTTGAACTCGATGACGCGAGGCCCGTCGGCCGTTATCATCAAGCCGCAGTAGAGGAAGCCACCGTACGGATGCCCGGCCACGGCCATGCCACCAATTGTGGGAAGGACAATCTCGTCGAGAATCCTCGCTGATGTCGCCGCGTCGATGAGCGGGCTCGGGCAGAACGCGCCCATGCCTCCGGTGTTGGGCCCTTCGTCGCGATCGTAGGCGCGTTTGTGGTCTTCGGCCGACGGCAGGACACGCGCGTTCGCGCCATCGGTCAGGACGAAGAAGGAAGCTTCGCGGCCCTGCAGATGCTCCTCGATCACGATCTGGGCACCGGCATCGCCGAACCGGCGCTCCACCATCATGTCCTGGACAGCCGCTTCCGCGGCGGCCCGGTCTGGCGCGACGACCACGCCTTTGCCGGCCGCGAGGCCATCGGCTTTGAGGACCATCGGGTAGCCGAATGGCGCGCGGCGAACGGCGTCGAGCGCGGCGGCGGCCGAGTCGCAGGTGACGTGTCGCGCGGTGGGCACACCGGCACGCGCCATCACCTCTTTCGCGAAGGCTTTGCTCGATTCCAGGCGGGTCGCCTCACGGGTGGGCCCGCAGCAGGGGTGCCCGGCGCGGGTCAAGACGTTGACGACACCCCGCGTGAGCGGCAGTTCGGGACCGATGACGGTAAAGTCGATGCGCTCGCGTTCGATCAGGGCAAGGAGGGCGCCAGGGTCGTCGACGGCCACCGGCACGCACCGGGTGGCCCGGCTGATGCCGGCATTGCCCGGCGCGCAGATGACGGAATCGACACCCGGTTCAGCGCCGAGCTTCCAGACGAGCGCGTGTTCGCGGGCACCGCTGCCAACAACCAGGACTCTCATCGGTGCATCCTGTGTGAAATCAGGGACTTGGGGTCGGCATGCTGGGCACAGGTTTTTGGCCCGATTTCGGCCACGAGCTGTGATAGCCTAGCATATTCGGGCTACGGTCTACGGCTGACAGATCGTCAATCCCGAAGGTTCTATCGAGCCACGGAGGGGGGTGTTCTAGTCGTGGCTGAAGTGAAAGTGCAGGAAGGCGAGTCGATCGAGAGCGCGCTCCGCCGTTTCAAGCGGAAGGTCCAGCAAGAAGACATCATCAAGGACATTAAGAAGCACTCGTTCTACTTGAAACCCGGTGACAAACGCCGCGCGAAACAGGCGCTGGCGCGCAAGCGGAATCGGAAAAAGCTCCGTCGAGAGATGGACTAGACCGAGGGCGACTTGATGGACTTCCACGACAGGATCCTTCAGTGTGCGGACTGCGGTTCGGACTTCGTGTGGACGGCGGGAGAGCAAGCGTTCTACGCCGACAAACACTTCACGAACGAGCCGAAACGCTGCAAGGCGTGCAAGGCGAAGCGTGGCTCGCGCCCGGCGCAGGGTCACGGCGGCGGCCAGATGCGCGAACGCGTGGAGATTCGGGCCACCTGCTCGGCATGCGGCAAGGACACGACCGTGCCGTTCAAGCCGAGCCAGGGCCGCCCGGTGTACTGCCGCGAGTGCTTCCAACAGCGGAAGACTGGCGGGTAGTTCGGTTTACGGGCGCTCGGCCGACCGTCGGCCGAGCGTCGATCGTGTCTGAAGACCTGCAGTACGATGCAGGCCTTACTCCCTGAGCGGATGAAGGGACATTGCGATGCAGATCGATGAACGAACCGTCGGTGGCGTCACCATCCTCGACATGAAAGGCAAGATGACTCTCGGCGACGGCGACGAGTTGCTGCGCAAGAAGGTCGCCGGCGTTGTCGAGAAGGGGTGCAAGAAAATCGTCCTCAACCTTGGCAATGTGCCGTACATCGACAGCGCGGGGCTGGGCGAGATTGTGCGCACCTATACCACGGTGAGCCGTCAGGGCGGCAGCCTGAAACTGCTCAATCTCACCAAGCGGATTTCGGATCTGCTGTCGATCACCAAACTGCTCACGGTGTTCGATACATTCGATTCCGAGGGCGAGGCTGTAAAGAGCTTCGGCGCCTGACGCCCGCTGGTTACCGCGCTTCATGGCGCGCCGTACTTCTACCCAGACACCGGCGACCGACCCCTCCAGCGATGGAGGGGAGCGGCGTGGGTCCGTCGTGATTCATTTCCTCCGTTCGTTGCGTCCCGAGCAGTGGACCAAGAACCTCGTGGTGTTTGCCGGGTTGCTGTTCGCGCGCGAACTGTTCAACCCGGTGGCGCTTGGTCGAACAGTGACGGCCTTTGTCGCTTTCTGCCTCCTGTCGGGCGTCGTCTACGTTTTCAACGACATCACGGACCGCGATGCCGACCGACGGCACCCGGTCAAATCGTCCCGGCCCATCGCGTCGGGCGCCATCTCGCCCGGCTTGGCGGGGGGCGGCGCGGCGATCCTGGCGATCGGGGCCCTCAGCATGGCCTTTCTGCTGAGCTGGTCGTTTGGCGTCGTGGCCGTCAGTTACCTGGTGCTGCAGGCGCTCTACTCCGGACCGCTCAAGCACATCGTGATTCTCGATGTGTTGACCATTGCCATCGGCTTTGTGCTGCGGGCCGTGGCTGGCGCCGTGGCGATTGCTGTGCCGATCAGCCACTGGCTGCTGGTCGTCACGGTTCTGCTGGCGCTGTTTCTCGGCTTGAGCAAGCGCCGGCACGAACTGGTGATGCTGGCGGATGGCGCGATCGGCCATCGCCCGATTCTGGGCGAGTACACGCCGTACCTGCTAGACCAGATGATCTCGGTGGTCACCGCGTCGACGCTGGTGGCCTACATCTTCTATTGCATCAGTCCGGAAACGTCCCAGAAGTTCGGGACCGATCTGCTGGGGCTGACAATTCCGTTTCCCCTGTACGGCATCTTCCGCTACCTGTACCTCGTGCATCAGCGTGAGGGCGGGGGCAGTCCCTCGCAGATGCTCATGAACGACAGGCCGCTGCTGGTCTGCGTGGCGCTTTGGGCACTGGCGGTGGTGGTGATCGTGTACAGGCCATTTGGAGTGTGACCTATGCCGTCCGAGTTCACCGTTCGATCCGACTCGGTCGACGTCGAGCAGATCATGGGCCGGATCCGGGGGCGGATCCGCGAGAAGCGCGGCGTCGACTACACCGAGGACGAGATCCGCGAACTCGCCAACGTCACGATCGAGAAGTTTCTCGACCCGACGCGCGTGCGTTCCGAGCTGCTTGAGTTGTATCTGAAGGGGCGAGACGCCAGCGAGCCCGGCTCGGTACCCCAGAACTTCACGTTCACGCGGTATCAGATCTACAAGTCGTCGCGCGGGCTGGCCGGCAAGATCATCGGCGGCCTGCGATTGATGCTGCGCCCGATTCTCAAGCTCTTCATCAACCCGAACGAGATCATTCACGCCCTGCAGAGCCAGAGCCTGATCAACGCGCACAACGAGCACATCGAACGGCTCAATTACGCGCTCATCCACAACCTCGTGCTGGAGCTGACCCGGCTCGGGATCGAGGTCCGGAACCTGAAGATGCGGGTGGAATCGTTGTCGAGCCGGCTCGACTTCAACGAGCGCCGCGCCCGCGCGATGGAAAACGCCGTTCAGTATCGGCCTGGCGCGGGGCCGGCGGCGGCGGCCGAACCCGCCAAGGAAAGCGCGTCCCAGCCGCCCTTGCAGGCCCGGCGTGACGGTGACCATGGTGACGGTCCGGCCAAAGGTGAAGCGCAACGCCGGCGCCGGCGGCGCCGGCGCGGCCGCGGACCCGGGCCCGGGCCCGGGCCCGGCGGCACGGGACAGATGTCTTCGGAGAACGGCGGTCAGGATGGAGTGGAATCCGAGCCAGCCGCCGCGGCTGGCGCCACGCTGCCTGCTCCATCGGCGCCAGCGGTTCCGGATCGCGACACGACAGACCAGTGAAAATCGCCGTCGTTGTCCAGCGGTACGGCCTCGACATCAACGGGGGCGCCGAACTGCACGCGCGCTACGTCGCGGAGCACCTCTCGCGTCACGCCGAGGTGGAGGTGTTGACCACCTGCGCCCACAACTACATTACGTGGCGCAACGACCTGCAACCCGGGCGCGAGGAACTGAACGGCGTCGCGGTGCATCGGTTTCCGGTGTCGCGTGAACGCGTGGTCGAACAGTTCGCCAGGGCGTCGAACCGGGTCTTCGAGCAATCCCACTCACTCTCTGACGAACTGGCATGGCTCGACAGCGAGGGCCCGACCTCTCCGGCTCTCATCCGCCACATTCAGCAGAACCAGGGCCACTACGACTACTTCATCTTCTTCAGCTTCCGGTACTACCCTGCGTACCACGGCATTCGCGCGGTGCCCGCGCGGTCGCTGCTGGTGCCAACCGCTGAGCGCGAGGGCGCGGTCGGGCTGTCGATGTTCGCGCCGACATTCAGGGCCGTCCGGGCGCTGATGTACAACTCGTTTGAAGAGCGGGCGATGATTCAGGCGGTGTCGGGCAACCACGACGTGCCGCACGTGGTGGTGGGCATCGGGTCCGAGGTGCCCGGGAAGACCAGGCCGGAACGGTTCCGCCAGCACTACGGCATCCACTCGCCGTTTGTCGTGTATGTCGGACGTATCGACGAGAACAAGGGCTGCAAGGAACTGTTCGCCTACTTCCAGCGGTACGCGAGCGCAGTCAGTGGCGACTTGATGCTGGTCCTGATGGGGACCACGATCCTGCCGATTCCCGATCACCCGCGCATCCGCCATCTGGGATTCGTCTCGGACGAGGACAAGTTCAACGCGATTGCCGCGTCGGAAGCCCTGATCATGCCGTCGTATTTCGAAAGCCTGTCGATGGTCGCGCTGGAGGCGTGGGCGCTTGGCAGACCGGTGCTGGCCAACGGCCGCTGCGACGTGCTGACCGGCCAGTGCATCCGGAGCAACGGCGGACTGTACTACTCGAGCTACCAGGAATTCCGCGAGACGCTGCATCTGGTCGAATCGAACCGGCCGCTGGCCCATGCGCTTGGCGACAACGGCCGCGCCTACTACCTGCGGCACTACGACTGGCCCGTGATCGAACGCAAGTACATGGACATGCTGAATCAGTTGCAGCAGGCGGATCGGGCCGGTCAAACCGCCGCCGGGGTCGAACCACTGCCGGGCTGGTGGGCGCGAAGGCGCGTGAACTGCCGCCCAGCCAACGACGTGGTCAGGGACCTCCCGTCGGGGGCCGCCGTCAAGAGGGAGCGGACGTCGTGAGCGTCCGTCCGCGCCGGGGCACGTCGGTGCATCAAGTGCTGGCCACGTTAGGCTACGGCGATGCGATTGGCAACGAGGTCCTGGGGATCCAGCGCGTGCTCAGGGCGGCGGGGTACCACTCTGACATCTTCGTCGAAACCGCCGATCCACGCCTCGAATCGCTCACGCGCGACTTCCGGGAGCTGGTCGGCGAGAGCCATCCCGACAACGTCCTGCTCCACCACTTCTCCATCGGGTCGAAGGCCTCGCGCGTCGCCTACGCGCTGCCCGATCGGATGATGCTGGTCTACCACAACATCACGCCGCCGCAGTATTTCTTGGACATCCACAAGCTGCTGGTCAGGTTCTGCTACCACGGCCGTCGGGAGCTCGGCGCGTATGTCGACCGCTGCGATCTCGCGCTGGGCGACTCGGAGTTCAACCGGTTGGAACTCCAGGATCTAGGATTCACGCGGACCGGCGTGCTGCCGGTGGTCGCGGACTTCTCCCACCTGGATGTGACGCCCAACGACGTCGTCGCGCGCGACTTCGACGATGGCTGGACCAACATCCTGTTTGTCGGCCGGGTCATCCCCAACAAGCGTATTGAACATCTCATTCGGTTCTATACGCTCTACAAGACGCGGTACAACCCACGGTCGCGACTGCTCATCGTCGGGTCGTCACAGGAGTTCGAGCGCTATCAGACGATGCTGTACGACCTGGTCTCTCGGTTGGGCGTCTCCGACGTTCACTTCACCGGTCATGTGTCGAACGAGGAACTCACGGCCTATTACGACGTCGCCGACGTCTTCCTGTGCGCCAGCGAGCACGAGGGGTTCTGCGTGCCGCTCGTGGAGGCCTTCTACAAGCGTATCCCGGTGCTGGCGTGGGCGAAGACGGCGGTGCCCGCGACCATGGACGGCGCGGGCGTGCTGTACGAACATGCCGATCCCGGCGAGGTGGCGACCCTGATCGACCTCGTGGTCAGCGATGCGGATCTCCAGGAGCGTATCCTGCGCACCCAGGACGCGGCGCTCGAGCGGATGGCTGCGAGAGATCTTGCCGGAGTTCTCTTGCCGTTGGTGGAGCGGGTCCAGACAGGGCCACGTCTGGCGCCGGCAGCGGTGACGAGCGACTTCTGGCAGCAGTTCGACACCACGGAACGAGTGGCGGAGCTGCGCCTCATGCGGCCGGCCATCTATCGCGCGCTGCCGACCGCGACTCGCGCCAGCGGCATCACGGTGTAGCCCGGACCGGTTTCTTGCGATCCACCATGGTCATCAACCAATGGGTTCCTGCCGCACATCGGGGCGATGCCGTCGGCGACAACGCCTGCCGGCAGCGCGATGCGCTTCGGGCCATGGGACATCGCTCGGACGTCTTCGCGATCGCCATTGACGACGACATGCGCTCGGAGGTCCTGAGTTTCGCCGACGAGGACGCCAGCCGGGGCGATGTGACGATTTACCACTTCGCCCTGGCCTCGCCGATGACTGACGCGTTCACGAGACTCCGCGGCAAGCGCGTGCTTCAGTACCACAACATCACGCCGGCGCGATTCTTCGCCCCCTACGATCCAGAGCTGTTCCGGCTCGCGGCGCGCAGCAGGCGGGACCTGGCGTCACTGGTGGGCCAGGTTGATCTTGCCCTCGGCGTGTCGGACTACAATCGGCAGGAACTCGAGCAGCTGGGTTTTCGGGAGACGGGCGTGCTGCCGATCGCGGTCAATGTCGAGCGCATCATCGACGCGCCGCGGACCCCGACGCTGGAGCGGCTGCTCGACGACGAGTTCACGAACTTCGTGTTCGTCGGCCGCATCGTGCCGAACAAGAAGATCGAAGACATCATCCGCCTCGCCGAACACTACAAGCGGTATGTGGACGCGTACTACCGGTTCATCTTCGTCGGCCGGTATGATGGTGTGCCGCGCTACTACGACATGCTGCGGGCGCTCATCGCCGAGTTCGGCTGGCTGCAGGAACGGTTCCTGTTTACGGGTCCTGTGCCAGAGGCTGAGTTGGCCGCGTACTATCGTGCGGCGAGCGTCTACATCTCGATGAGCGAGCACGAGGGCTTCTGCGTGCCACTGGTTGAAGCCATGGCGGCGGATGTGCCGGTGCTCGCGTATTCGTGCACGGCCGTGCCCGAGACGCTCGGCGGCGCCGGCGTGCAATTCGCGCCGAAAGACTTCGAACTGGCGGCCGAACTGCTCTACGAGCTGGCGTACGACGACGGCGTGCGCGCCGCCGTCGTTGACGGTCAGCGCCGCCGTCTCACACACTTTCTTGGCAGCCGCGTCGACACCGACTTGCGGCTGCTGGTGGGTCGATTCCAGTGAAAGTAGCCTTCATCGTTCAACGGTACGGCTCGGACATCCTGGGTGGCGCGGAGTATCACTGCAGGTTGGTGGCCGAGCGACTCGCAGAGCGCCACGACGTCGAAGTGCTGACCACGTGTGCGCGTGACTATCTCTCCTGGCGGAACGAGTACCCTGAGGGCGCCGATCGGGTCCGGGGTGTGACCGTCCGGCGTTTTGCTAACGCGCAGACGCGCGACATCGACGCATTCAACCGGTATTCGGAGTGGATCTTCAACCACCCACATTCGCGGTCGGATGAGCTGGAGTGGCTGCGCCAGCAGGGGCCCTGGTGCCCGGCGCTGGTCGAACACCTCGAACGCCATCACCGGACGTTCGACGCGCTGATCTTCTTCACGTACCTCTACGCGCCGACCGTCCTGGGAATGCAGGTCGCACCAATGCGCAGCATTCTCGTGCCAACGGCTCACGACGAAGCCGCCATTCACCTGGGGATCTACAAGGAGCTCTTCAGCAGCGCGGCCGGGATCGCCTACAACACCGACGTTGAACGACGGTTTCTGGCGTCGCATTTCTCCATCCGGGCGATGGCCGAAGAGACGGTCGGCTGCGGGGTGGAATTGCCGCCACCCGCACACGGTCACGGCCGACACGAGGATGCCAACGAGGCCGATGACGAGCCATCGCAGGCTGAGGTCGAGTCCTCGTCGCGGTCGTCATTTGGCGGGCGCGGCGCCGCGTTCAGGCGCCGGCACAAGCTCCACGGCCCAATGGCGCTCTACGGCGGACGCATCGAGAAGGGCAAAGGCTGCGAGGAGCTCGTCGAGTACTTTCGCACCTATCACGCCGAAGGCGGCGAGGCACAACTCGCGCTGATGGGCGTGAAGCTGATGCCGCTGCCGGAGGAACCCTATATCCGCTTTGCCGGGCTCCTGTCTGAACGGGAGCGCATGCAGGCGCTCGAGGCGGCCACCGTCGTCATTGTGCCGTCACCATACGAGAGCCTGTCGTTGCTGGCGCTGGAGGCATTTGCCGTGGGCACCCCTGTCCTGGCGAACGCCAGAAGCGAAGTGCTGGTCGACCACTGCGTGCGCAGCAACGCGGGGTTGTATTACGCCGACCGTGACGAGTTCGTGGAAGGCCTGAAGCTGCTCGTGACCGACCGCCTACTGCGCGTGGCGATGGGCCGGAACGGTCGTACCTACGTCAAGGATCACTACCGGTGGGATCTCATCATGACGAAGATCGAACGGATGGTGGCAAAGGTGAAGGGGAGGGAGTAGGGATTCGGGATTCGGGATTCAGGATTCAGAGGTGCGGGACGGGTGAAAACCTGATAGGGGTAGGGAGAGACGATTGTGTTCGTCCCCCCCTCCCTCCGAACTGGACGGGCGGTTCTCCCGCATCCAGCTCTCCAGTTGGTGGTGTCACCTCGATGAGGGGTGACGCGCAGCAGCGTAGGCGTCGACCAG
>JAPKZQ010000010.1 GCA_026393675.1 Acidobacteriota bacterium
ATCAGTTCGATCACGTTGGCGGAGTTGCGCTTCGGTGCGGACGCGAAAGGGTCGCGCAAACTGCACGGCCTCATCGACACGTTCGTGCTGTCGGTCGCGGTGCTGCCGTTCGATCGGGCGGCCGCTGACCGGTTCGGACCGGTCGCCAATGCCCTGGCGAGGCGCGGTGAGCCTATCGGCACGTTTGACACGCTCATCGCGGCCCATGCGTTGTCGCTCGGCCTGACCTTAGTCACCAACAACGCCAAGCACTTCCAGCGAGTCGCGGGGCTCAAGACGGCGAACTGGGTCTGAATGCGGAGGAAGCCGCCGAACAACGCGCTGCGCCCGTCGGCCGCCGCTCCTGCCGCTGTGCGGCCGCGGGTGAGCGCGAAACGTTGGGCAGACGGAATCGAGGAACATATGGGGCAACAGATCGGGCTCGGGTCGGTGGTTGGCATCGTCGTCGCGCTGATGTGTTGGCGAGGTAATCAGTCGGCAAACGTGGTGTCGACCTTCCCCGATGCGCTGACTCTTGTCGTGCTGGTCGTCCTGCTCAGCGTGGCGGTTCGCTTCGACCTAAGTCGCCGGCAGGCGCAGCGGAGGTCGGCTTCCTTGCGGGCGGGACTGACGGTTGGAGCGGCCGCCGGCCTAGTATTCGGAGGGGCGGTCGCTGTACTCGGGGTAATTCGCTTCAGCAACCCGACGATTGGCCTCTTGGCGTTCGGGTTTCTCACCGCGTTCGGCTCCGCGCTTGCGTGCGGGGTAGTTGCGGCGGTGCCTCGGTCGGCATCACCGCATACGCGAGTGGCAGAACGCTAGGGTCACAGCAACAAGAACGGGGAACTGATGACGACGCCGTCCACGTCGACCGCTCGCTAGACGCCCAGTCTCCCCATGTGGCCTGTCGCGTGCCACGCTGGTTGCGTGATAGGAGCAATCATCGCAGCCTCACTGGGCGTGAGAATCTCGTTGCCCACCTGGCTCATTTTCATTGCCGGTTGTGCGGGGATCGCCAGTAACTTCTTGCCGCCAACGCGATCCCGCGAGAAACACTACCTCGTCCTTGCTTTCGTGTTGATTTCGATCGTGGCGGTCGTCGGCTCGGTTCTCACGCGCACGTGAAGTTCGGGCCCTTCCGAATCGCTGCGCAAGGGCTCAATGGCGTCATGCAGTTCGGTGCAGAATCTGGCTGCCTCGGGCCTGGATCGAGCTGCCCAACACGCGGCTGCAGCCGACGGCGGCCAGTGCGATCATGGGCCGCCGCGGCTGAAAACTGGCGTTCGGCGGACACGACTCCGACTGGGACCCGATCCTTTGGTACCAACCTGGCACAGCGATGCCGTCCGCGCGCCGTTGCCTTCCCGACTTGACTGTTGTATGGTGAGTGTATGGCACAATTGACATCGACAACGATTCGTCTTGGCGAGGAGGATGTACGCGCCTTGAAGCGTGCGCGGGCCGCAGGGCTCTCTGCATCTGAGCTCGTCCGGAAGGGCCTCCGCGTGGTGGCTGCGCGCTACTACCCAGGCCGGCGTCCTCCGTCGACGCGTCTGTTTGAATGCACGGACACGAAGCTGGGGGATGAGTCCGAGTTGTTCCGAGGTTTGGAAGATTGACGGCGCCCATCATCACTGACACCGGCGGGCTGCTTCGGGCGCTGGCCCGCAACAGCGAGGGCGGTCCGAGCTTCCCAGACTACGAAACCGTGTTGACCTCCGCGAGCCTCGTCATCGTCCCGGGGCTCGTCCTGGCGGAAGTGGATTACTTTCTGCGAGAGGACCGGGCCGCCATGCGGAAGCTGGTCGCGGAGGTATTCGACGGGCGGACGCGTTACGAGTACGAACTCCCCCTGGCGTCCGACATCGTTCGAGCGCTTGAGTTCGATGCGAAGTTCAAGGACCTCCGCATGGGGCTGGTTGACGGCACCGTGGCGGCTGTTGCTGAGCGGCGGCAGATCTATCGGGTGTTGACGACGGATCGGCGCGATTTCGGCGCGATCCGAATCGGCCCACGGTTCACTCGGGCTCTGGCACTGCTCCCGTGAACCTCTCGGTCCAAAGAACCGCCGAACAAGCGCTTGCAGCGGACGGCGCCAGGCATGATCATGAGGCGCCGCCGCTGAAGCGCGGCCGTTCGGCGAACATGAAGGGGCGATCTGGAGCGGTGGCTGTGCGATGGACAAGGTGAACCTGGCGGAGAAGCTGAGCCTGTTCGGCGACTTCTGGAGTCCCAAGGCCGTCGGAGTGGTCAACAACTTCCAGGTCAAGCTGGTCAAGCTCAAGGGCGAGTTCGTCTGGCACTCGCACGAGGTGGAGGACGAGCTATTCCTGACTCTCAGCGGCACACTGCGCATGCAGTTCCGAGACCGAGAGGTTCTCGTCGAGCCTGGGGAGTTCATCATCGTCCCCCACCAGACGGATCATCGTCCTGTTGCAGACGACGAGGTACACGTCCTTCTGCTTGAGCCGAAGTCGACGGTGAATACTGGCACGACTGGTGGCGAGCGGACGCGCGAGGTGGAGTGGATCTAGGCACCACTGCCCCATGGAACGAGGCCCGGTGTCGCCGAACAACCAGATGCAGCGGACGAGGCCCTGCTGTAGCAGAATGGCGCCGTGGCCTCTCCGCTGATCTGGGGCGTTAGCTGGACTGGCGTAACGGCGAAGGCTGAGTCAGAATGGTGGCGCCATGAAATACAAAGTCGCACTGAGGAAATCAAAGGAAGGCTACAGCGTTTCGTGTCCCGGCCTTCCGGGTTGCTGGTCGCAGGGCAAGACCGAGCGAGAGGCACTCGAGAACATCCAATCCGCCATTCGGGAGTACCTTGAAGCGGTCGTAATAATATCAAGACACTCCAAGATTCGGGAAGTGGAAGTAGCGGTGTAGACGGTCGTGCCAAAGCTACCCGGTGTCAATCATCTTCGAGCGGTTCGAGCTTTCGAGAAAAGCGGTTTCACGATTGCCACTCAGGGCAAACACATCGTGATGACTGACGGCACTCGAATCATCACGATACCTCGCAATAATCCAGTCAACGAATACACGATGGGCGGCATTGTTCGAGACGCCGGCCTGACAATCGAACAGTTCAAAAAGTTGCTCTGAATCAACGGACCAGCTAACACGGCTTGCAGCCGACGACGGCCGGTGGAATCATGAGCCGCTCGCGGCTCAGCGCGAACGTTGGGCCGTCCAGAATTCATCTTCCTCAGCCGCTCGGGGTGCCGTAGACTCTAGCCATGAACCTCCTTGATCGCATCAGCGTGAATCCCGCCGTCAGGTTCGGGAAGCCCTGCGTGCGAGGGACCCGGATCACGGTGGGTGACGTTCTCGGGTACCTGGCCGGGGGTATGACGGAGGACCAACTCCTATCCGAGTTCCCGCAGTTAACGCAGGAAGACATTCGGGCGTGCTTGGCCTACGCGGCCGAGCGGGAACGTCGAACCCTCGGGATTCCTGCGGCCTGACGTCATGCACCTGCTGTTCGACGAACAACTCTCCGAGCAACTCTGCCGCCAGCTGCAGGACATCTTTCCCGAATCGGTGCACGTCAGACAATTGGGTGCCGGGGGCGCGTCGGACACTGTGGTCTGGGAACTCGCGCGCGAGCAGGGATGCGTCCTGGTCACGAAGGACGACGACTTCCATCGTCTCAGCGTGCTTCGCGGGGCTCCACCTCTGGTGGTGTGGTTACGCCTTGGCAACTGCACAACGGAAGACGTTGCGCGTCTGTTTCGCGAGCATCGAACGGATATCGAGGCCTTTGGCGCACAGGACGAGGCGACGATTCTGGCGCTGGGGTAGCAACCGAAAAGAGCGGCCCAACAAGCGGCTGCACCCGACGGTGGCCGCGGGGCTCGGAGAGGGTAGGTAGATTCGCCGTGAGCGGACGCCGCGGCTGAGCGCCAGGCCGTTGGGCGGCAATGAAGGCAGTGCTTGTATGAACAGCCAAGATGCGTGGGGAGGGGCGCGAGCGAGGTTGCTACCCGCTTCAGTAGCGGGATGGTCCGCGTACTTGGTGTTTGATTTCCTGGTACACGCGGTGTTCTTGGCTCAGTGGTGGCGGGCGACGGAGAGCTACTGGTTACCACCCTCTGAGCTGTTTCGCCGGATCCCATTTGGGTACGCGTCGTTTGCGATCTACTGCGCCGTGTTGGCGTGGTTGCTGAGACGACTCTATGGCGACCGCCTGAATCTGTCGCGCGGTCTGCGATTCGGCGCGATCGCCGGGCTTGTGTCCGGGCTCGGTTCTGTACTGGGGACCTACTCGGCCTTTCACATGCCGCCTTCCGCTCTGGTGGTGTGGCCGGCATCGATCCTACTGGAATCGACCATTGCGGGCGGCGTTATGTCTTGGGTTCTGGTTGCCGGGCGCCCGTGGAGGCGCGTTGGGGTGGTCATTGGGGCAGCAGCGGTACTGTTCATTGTGGGCGTTGTCGTCCAGAACATATTCTTCCCGACGCCCGCAGATCACGTATTTCAATGAGGCGGGGTCTGACGCCGAACCCGCACGTGCACCCGACGGTCCGCTCCGCATTCGGTGCTGTGCCCAACTCGGTGCGCCGAGGTGCTCCGTGGCCTGCGGGTGACGCGCAACGTTCGGCTGTCCGCTCGAAGGCTGCTACTTCATCGGGACTATTCGGGGGCGAAGCCAGGCGGCAACCTCCGGCTCCGTGAGTCGGCCGGCAGCAAGATCGAGCATGGTGGTCAGAACATCATCCTCGTCGGCGTCAATGTCTTGACCGTTGATCACCAAGAACGTCAGCATGGCCACGAGCGCGACGCGTTTGTTCCCGTCGTTGTACGGGTGGTTTCGGGCGAGGCCGAATGCGTAGGCGGCACCGAGCGCCGCCAGATCGGTCGTTGGCTTGTAGAGCCACTTGTGGTGAGGGCGAGCCAGAGCCGACTCAAGACCGTTTTCGTCGCGAAGTCCGAGAAGACCGCCGTGTTCGCGCATCTGGTCGGTATGGATAGCATCGACGACCACGCGCGTCAGCCACGTGGGCTCGGTCGGGCGCGATACCATGGTCTACTTGGCCAACTGCCGGAGAACGTTGCGGTACTTCTTTGCGACTCGGGCCGCGGCCTCGAGAGCCCGTTCGGTGGCTGGGTCGTACGGCGTGAGCAACACGCCTCGGTCGGTCTCGATTGCCAGGACGGAATCGCCAGGCTCCAGATGCAGCCGGTCGGCCATGTCCTTCGGCAGGGTGGCACTGACCGAGCCCCCGACCTGACGCAGTGTGACGGCCTTGGTCATGAAGCTAATGTAGCATAATAGTGCTACTTACTTACGTCGAAGCACGGCGGCCCACCACGCGGCTACACCTCACGGCGGCCGCCGGGCGTCGGGCCGAAGCGCCGCAACTGGAAATTTCAGTGTTTCGCGACCGCTGGTTTGTCCTCGGTGAACACCCACGCTTCAATGGGCATGTTGTAGGTGACGCTCGTGTAGACAAACGGCGTCTGGGTCTCGCCCTGGCGGGTTTTCGTGATTTCCAGGATCCGCGTGGGCCACACCACACCGCCAAACGTCTTGAAGTCTGAGAACACGCGCGAGCCGGCAGGCGTCGTCTCTTTCAAGAAGTGCGACGTCTCTTTGTCGATGTAGAGTTCGTGAACCTCTTTGCCGATGGTGACGGCCACGACAAACGCTCGCCGTGTCACCGGAGCGGGTGTGGAACCCGCCTCACCTGCCGGCGTCCACGTGACGTCGGCATCGGGCTTCACCTCTGGCGTCCCAGGCTGGTGAGCGTAGAACGCGATGCCGGAACAGTGTTCCATCCAGCGCTGCATCCGCGCGACGTCGTAGTCGGCCACGACGAGATTGCGCCGAACCCAGGCCACGCCGTCGTGCAGGAAGTACTCGTAGAACAGGCGCCCGCGATCGGCGGTCATGTCCTGGTCGACGCGGATTCGGCCCGGTGCCTGGGCCCGCAGCAGAAACGCGGCGTTGTACGTGATGCCGTCCTGCATCCGCACTGTCCCCTTGATGGTGAGCGTCTGCCACTTGACGAGCTTGTCGCCGCCGTGCGCCGCCACCGACTTCGCAAGAATGTCCGCAGCGCCTGGCGTCGTCTGCGGGGCAACGGCTAAGGCTGTCGGGCTTACACCGCGGGCTGCCAAGCCAGTCGCCACGAACATCGCGGCCAAGGTTACGATCGTCCGTTTCATCATGACTGGCTCCCAAGGATAACAACTCCCGGACTGGTGGTCGCCGCCGATCTCGGCGTTCGAAGATGTCTACGCAAACCGCAACTGGCGATCCGCCTCGGCCAGCCGATCACGTACGCGAAGACCGTACGGACAAGCCTTCTCACAGGGCGCCGAACACCCCGCGCAGGCGGACGGCCGCGCCGCCGCCGGCACCATGCCGTAGCGCTGCATCGCGAACTTCTGATCGCCGTAGTTCTCGAAGTACATCTTGTAGCGGAGGATGTCGGCCACCGGGACGCTCCGGGGACACGCGTCGTGGCAGGCCCCACATCCGGGACGGCAGTAGCGCGAACCGACTGCCGCCGAGACGATGTCCAGGTACTTCTGGTCCTGGGCACGGAGCGACGTCGTGCCGGAGACCGCCAGGTACTCGGTGACCTGGTCGTAGGTGGGCATCCGCACCACCAGCGTATCGAACAGATCCGACGCCAGCACCCACTTGAGACAGGCCTGGCGGGCGTTGGTCTGCTGATTCTGCAGCGCACGAATGTTCAGGCCCGACTGAATGACGGTCATCGTCTTCATCGCGATGGTGCCGACGCCCTTGGCACGCGCCTTCTTGAGCAGCGGCTCAATCCCTTTCGTCAGGAAGTTGGCCCCGATCAGGATGACGTCGAACCGGTTGTTGTCGAGCCCCCATCCGATCTCCTCGACCATGCGGACACCGTGGCTGGACGCCCCGGTGAACCTGATCTTCTTCAACCGTTTGGCCTCGTCCCACGCCTCGTAGATCGCCGGATTCTGGATCCGCTCGAGGCCGCCATAGCGGGGATGGCCGATCGAGTGGATCATCATGCAATCGATGTACGTGGTGTTCAGCTTCTTGAGCGAGACATCGAGGGCGTCGAGCAGTTCCCCTTTCGTGACCGTCGCCGTCACCAGCGGCGGATCCCACTTGTCGAGGACAAAGACCTTGTCGCGCCATTTCGGGAGTGCCTTGCCGACAATCTCCTCGTGTCCGCCATACTGGGCTCCGGTATCGATGAGATTGATGCCGCACTCAAAGGCGTGATTGATCACGCCCGGATCCTGCTGGCCCGACCCGGCGGAGATGTCGCCGACTTTCCATCCCGTTTTGCCCAATGTCCTGAATCGGCGAACGGCGGGACCCTTCACCTGTTGGGCCTCTGCTGCCTCGTGGCCAACCGGGAGAGCGGCGGCCGCGGCCACCGCCGTGGACGCGCGGAAGAAATCGCGCCTGCTCAAACGCCTCATCACAAGCCTGCCTTTCGGGGCTGAACGGGGGGGAATCGCGCGAGGCCGCCGCAGATGTCCGTCAATAGCACACGGGCCGCACGCTCGTCCTGACTTCCAAGCGAGATGGCGAGCCACGCTCCGGACCGGGCGGCGATGATGAGGCCGTAGAACCGGTCGCGGGCGAGCAAGCTGCCATCACATGGTGTCTGTGCTGAGGTGACCGGCTTGCCGCTTTGCCCAAGGAACGCCTGGTACTTGCCGAGCGCGGCGCGCGCACCCTCCGCATCCTTGAACGGCACGATGACCAATGTCGACGGCTCCGCGCCAGCCTGATACTTCGCCTCGAAGCCGTTACTGAATCCGGCCTGGCCAAGAATGTTGGTCGGGACGTAGCGAATGGAACCGGCGACGAGGCCTTGGGTTGGAAAGAGCGTGAGTTGCGGCGGTGACGCGCCGGGGCCGCCAAGCCCGCCCGCGATCGTCGCGCCGAGCGCCACTGACGCGTCTTTCGACGATTTGTTCGGTGGGGTGGAGACCAGCTTCACGTAGTAATTGGCCACCCAGAACCGCATTGAATCGGTGCCCGCCTGTCCTTCCACACCAACCCGAACGGGCGTGGCTTTTGGATTGATCTCCTGGGCGTAGATCCCAAACGCGCCAACCGGTTCATCCATCCGGTAGATGTCGACCGTTGCTGTCGCGCCCGCCGCGTTCGAGTACTTCGCCGCGACGACTTCCTGGAAGCCGTACGACAAGTACTGGTCCGCACCACCGTCGATGTACTCCCAGAGGTCGTCTGGTCCGTACCGCTGCGGCGCAGCGGTTCTGGTCCATTCGCCGGCCTTCTCAGGCAGCAATCGCAGCATTGGCGAGGTCGGTCCGCCCGTTGCTGCCGTGGCCTGAGATGCAGCGGGCGCCGCCGCAGACGCAGTCGGTGCGCCGGCAGGTAATGATGCTGGTGTGGACGAACCACCCCCGCACGCGTTCGCTGCCAGAATGGCCAGCGCCGCGATTGGTACCCGCAAGACAAACCGCATTTCTCCACTCCTCTCGCGACGACCGATTTCCTAACCCGTTCTTGCGACCTTGGCACGCCGTAGCCATGGGCGAGGGCGGCGCCGCGCGTGGCGCGCCGCCCCGATTCCGCACTGCCTCGGCGCCTACTGCAACACGATGGTCTTCTGCACCGTGCCGCCCTTGACGCTGTCGTACTTCACCGAGAGGCTGCCCGTACCCTTGACGAAATACTGGATGGTCTTCGTCGTCCGGCCCGGGTGGCCGCTGCGGACGATAATCCGCTTCAGATCCTTCTGATCGATCATCTGCGCGACCGCAGGCCGCCATTTCGTCGGTAGCCAGCTCGCGGAGACAACCTCGACGCCTTTCCCATCAACGGTGAGCAGGTCCGGGCGCACCACGTTGTTGGCCGCCGCCTTCGCCATGATGGTCGGGGCAGTGCCGTCATTCTGAATATCGAGCCACACCTTGAACACGCCATCGGCGAGCTTCTCCACCTTGGCGTCGCCCATCTTCATCTGGGGCAATTCCTCCGCCTGGTAGAGCGTGAACGCCATGTTGCGGTGGCACAACTCTTCGTTCATGAATCGCGGTGGCACGCGGCCGAACGTCTTCTTCATGACGCCGCCGATCTCGACCTTGCCGAACTGTGGGTGGTTGAACTCCTTCCAGTCCATTAGTTCGTCGCCAAACTCGAGATAGTCGTTGAAGAAATTGTTGGCGACGCGCGGGGCAATCGGGCTGTTGGGATCCTTCTGCTGTTCCTTCAGGTCCGGGCTGGTGAAGTACTGGCCGTTGTTCCAGAGCTCGTTCGAGAAGGAGAGGATGCCCAGCGTGTCGTTGCTCCAGTCGGTCGTGCCGCCGTGCACGGTGTAGAGACCGCTCCAGATCACGAGGTAGCGGTAGAAGGGCAGCATACGCTCACCCATCCGCCCGATGTCGTCATAAGCGCGGACATCCGACGCCGGATACTCACCGGTCTGTTCGGCGCCGGGGCTGCGCAGAATCATGCCGCCGTTGTTATGGTAGGTCTGCAGCCCGGCCACGTTCGGATGGGCCAGCAGGAAATCGTTCACGGCTTTCGCTTCGGGCAGCTCGAACGGGTAGTCCATCGCGCCGCTCTGAATGTAGTTCGGCTGCCAGTCGGCCGGGAAATTGCGATTCGGATCGTAGCTGCCGGGGCCATCTTCGCCCACGCGGCCGTCACCGTCGTGGTCGATGCCTTCCTGGCCGAGCAGGATGTAGTCGCCCTTTTCGCCCGGGCCCACCGGCTCCATCATCCGCGGATCGGTGGCGCTCTTCCTATGCGTGCCCTCACCAGGAACGTACTTGCGGATCTGCTCGATGACGCCGTTCCCGTTCAGATCCTCGGGGCCGTCCTCATCGAACTGATAATCGTTGTCATCGTCGACCGGCCTGTGGCCTGAGCGCGCGTTGCCGCCGGGGCCGTGCATGAAGTAGTCGCGGCCGTCCGGGTTGACGGTCGGCACGATGTAGAACACCCGCTCATTGACGAGCTTGGTGATCTTGTCGATCTTGCCGTAGTTCTCCATCAGGTACCAGATCGTGTAGATGCAGATCTCTCCGCCCTGGATCTCGTTCCCGTGGATGTTGGCCTCGATGTACATCGCCGGCTTCGACGTGTCCGGACCGGTGTCGGGATTGTTGACGATCATGGCGGCCAGATCGCGTCCGTCGTAGCTTTTGCCGAGCGTGATGTACTTCAGAAACTTTGGATACGCCTTTTCAAGCGTTTGCAGGTCGGCCTGGAGTTCCGCGACGTCATGCCAGCGGTTGAAGTCGAGCTTCACCTTGTAGGCGCGCTCGGAGGTCGGGTTGTCCGCCCACGTCCTGGGCGCCTGGGTGGCCGCCGTGGGTTTGGGCGTCTGGGCCGGCTTGGCCTGACCCGAGACGCCTGATGAGGTGCAGACCGCCACTGCTACCAGCAGACCAGCGGTCGCGATGAGCTTCACATGCGTATTCACGTCTCTTCTCCTGAGAGTGGCTGGTGTCTACTGGAGGGTGATGGTGGCGGTGTCGGTACCGCTTTTCTGCGACACGACTTTCAATGTGACGGCTTGTGCCGGCTTGCCCTTGATGACCCATTCGTAGGACTGGCGGGTGCCCGATCCCGCCAGGGCGTTGAGGTGGTTCGTCTTCTCATTGCCCGTGATGATCGATTCGGGGGGGACGCCAAGCTGGACCATGATGGGCTTGACCGATCGGGCCACGACGCCCTGCGCCATCGCCGTCGGCAGATAGCCCGTGTTCTCCACGTCGGCCCGGATACGGTAGATCCCGCCACCAAGCGCGGTGGCTTCGGCCTTCGCAATCTTCACCTTCGGAAAGATCGACGTGAGATAGAGGACGAACTTCGCGTGGCTCGCCCCAAGATCCGCGATCTTCGCGACCGGCGGGTTGGTGGTGGCGTACGGCTTGAAGCCTCCGATTTCCACTTCACCAAGCGTCGGGTGTTTGAAGGGCGTCCATTTGACGAACCCGTCGATCTTCTCGCCGTCCATCCACTGGAGCAGACGCAGGTCGATCCCTTCGGCAAAGTCGGCTTCGCTGCCGCCGCCGCCGGACATCGCTCCGCCTCCGCCAGCACCACCGCGGCCGCGGCCGGCACCTGCTCCCGCTCCGGCCGTCATGCCAGCCGGCGGAGTGCCCCCGCGTCCCGTGTCACCGCCCGGCGCTCCCGCGCCAGCCGGCCGACCCGCTCCCGGCAATCCCCATCCCGGCGTCGAAAACGACGGGACGCCGTACTGGTAGTAGCCGTATTCGTAGAAGGCGCCGGCCGGTGCGCGCGTGTAGCCCGTACTGCGCAGACCGGTGAACTCGCGGTACTTGCTGACGATGGCATTGATGTACTCGGCATCGGCAGGATTCACCGTCGTGGCCGCCACCGCGCCGCCGCGCCCGCCGCCTCGACCCGCTGCTGCGGCCTGTTGTCCGCCACGGCCGCCGGGCCCGCCCTCGTCGCCGCCCGCGGACATGCCGCCGCCGCCACCGCGCCCGCCGCGCCCGAATCCGCCCGAGATCTCCGGGAAGATGCCGACTCGACGCGAATCCGCCACGCTGCGCTCGGCGAAGTCGAGCAGATTGATCGGGTTGGCCGCCCCGGCGCGCGTGGAGATCAGATTGTCGTTCTCGCCAAAGGTGAGCATCGCCGCAATGTTGCGGTGCTTGATTACGTAGTCGAGCATCGCGCGCGTTTCGGATTCGCTCACCATGTACCGGCCCGCGTCGGTCTGAAAGTACGGGTACTGGTGCATGAAGTTACGATTGATGTCGGTGCCGCCAGGGCCGTCTTCGGCAATGAAGCCGTCACGGTCCTTGTCGGTGCCTTCCCAGTAGATCGCGTACCCGCCGGTTTCCCCCTTGGCCGGATCCGCGCGTTTCATCAGCCGCGCATCGTCGGGATGAATCATGTAGGGACCCTTCGGGTCCTTCACGCGCATCACGGTGATGAAACCATCCTTGTTGAGATCCTCAGGACCGTCCTCGTCGATGCGGCCATCATTGTCAGCGTCGAACTTCGTGCCGTTGGTTCGGCGGCCGGTCTTGACCGGCGCGAACATCAACTCGGCGCCATCGGGATTGACGCGCGGCACGATGTAGAAGACGTGGTTGTCGAGTCGCTGTTTGACCGCGGCATCACTGGCGTACGACGTGAGCAGGTAGTCGGCCAGGTAGACGGCCAGCTCGCTGCCGATCACGTGATCGCCTTCGAAGTTGGCCGCGATGAGCAGCCCCGGTCGTTGGTCGACGGGCGTGCCCGACGCGTTGGCGATCTCGATCGCCCAGATGTCGCGTCCTTCGGCCGACTTGCCAATCGACACGAGCGTGGCCAGATTCGGATGCGCCGTGACCGCCGCCTTCAGCGCCGCCGAGAGTTCCGCATAGGTGTGGTACTTCGTGGTGTCGGCCGCTCCGGTCGGGGCCACGGCCAGCCATCCGATGATGGCCGCCAGCGCTGCCGCGCGAGCTAAGTGCCCCGATTCCGAAGTCCGCCGACGGATTCCGGGCGGGGCATCCCGCCTGCCACCCCAACGCGGGTGCCGCGTTGGGGGCCCCGGCCTCGCTGCGTTGCTCCTTCCTCGAATATTCCCGATATTCTCGGTCGTCGCGCCTTGCGATCCGGGCGCCGCGCTCCGGACTATCGTCGCCGTATTTCGGAACCGGGGCACTAAGGCTCGACCGACACGTCCTGCTGTGATCCGCACTGCGTCCTCCTGATGTGATTCCTTCAGATCGGGGGCAGAACCCTGCGCCGTCAGAGCATGAGAGAGCGGGGTGCTGCAGGCAGAACCGGGGCGCGGCAAGCGGGGGGACTTGCCCTGGCACACCAGAAGCCCCAGTGTTCGAGAGAGGCTATCACAGGTGACGCCGCCGCGGTCTGGATTCCGGCGGAAGCCGGGATGACGTGGCGAGCGTGTTCTAAGGCGAATCGAGTGCCGTGCGCACACCTGCGGACGATGTTAGGATTGGCAGAGCCAAACATGACGCCCAAAGACGTGTCGTCTCACATCGCCCAGGATCTCGAGGCGTTTCTTCCGACGGAGATCGGCCGGCTGGAGAACGACAAGACCGGTATTCCCAGGATAGCCCGAGATCCCAAACTCACCAGGCTGATCCACGCTAGGTTGCGTGATATTCCCACTCACCACGCTTTGTACTGTCACGATTCGCGGTTCTTGGACTTCTTGCCCGATGAGAGCGTTCATCTCGTCGTCACGTCACCACCATACTGGACCCTCAAGGAATACCGCGATAGCGAGGGTCAACTCGGCCACGTCGAAGACTACGAGGAGTTTCTCGTAGAACTAGGCAAGGTCTGGCGACACTGTTTCCGAGTACTCGTGCCTGGTGGGCGTCTCATCGTCGTCGTTGGCGATGTCTGTCTCTCCCGCAAGAATAATGGCGGACGCCACATGGTCGTCCCCTTGCACGCTTCCATCCAGGAACAGTGTAGGGCGATTGGTTTTGACAATCTGGCGCCGATTATCTGGCACAAGATCTCGAATGCAGCTTATGAAGTCGAGGGTGGGGGAGGGTTCCTCGGCAAGCCCTACGAGCCGAATGCCGTCATCAAGAACGACATCGAATTCATCTTGATGCAACGCAAGGCTGGTGGATACAGAACGCCATCACTCGCCGCACGGATCCTGAGCGTGATCTCGGCAGAAGACCATCGCGTGTGGTTCCAGCAGATCTGGTCCGGACTCACAGGCGCGTCAACCAAGGACCACCCGGCCCCCTATCCAGTCGAGCTCGCAGAACGCCTCATTCGGATGTTCAGTTTCGTCGGGGATACGGTCCTGGATCCATTTGGAGGCACAGGTTCGACAACGCTGGCGGCATCAAGATTTGGACGAAACAGCGTTTCAGTTGAGTTGGACACGGAGTATTTCAAGCTCCTGAAGAGCCGACTCGCAGAAGCGCAGAGCAACTTTTTCTCGCGCGCATGCTTCAGTTTTCATCCAGCGAGTGCCTCTGAGTCCGCCAGAAATGATCCCGGTCAAAGCAGGAAACAGAAAGAGACGGCGAGACCTGCAGGGCCGCGCCCTAGTACCGGCGCGCCGGCAGTGTCGAGAAGCGTTCGTCGTAGAAGCGGCATATCCGAGCGATGAATGTGGCGTAGTGATCTTTGTCGCCGGGTTGTGGCGCAGGCGGGTCGGTCCAGAGCTTGACTGTCGTGACGTTATCGCACTCGATCACGACGGAAGCGTAGGCATCGAATCCGACCTTGCCGACCTCATCTCGGATCGGCAATCCCCTCAGGTGTAAGAGCATCCCAGCGGCAGCTTCAGGCTGCTTGTGATCAGAGACGAATATTCCCTGACCTACTTGTTGGCGCAATGGAGAAACGAAGGTCCCGGCGATATTGACCACGGTGATTCCAGCAGCGATGGCATCGGGGCGACCCTGATGAACGATTTCGTGAGATGAGCTTAGCTCGTCGTACACACGAGGCTTGGATTTGCCGTGCTCTGTCATCACGGTTTTGGCCTCACACGCAATCAAGACATCCGCGATGGCCCCTTGACGAATCAACGCCCCACCGGCCGGCGGAAGCGGATCTTTGGCGGTCCCGATCGCAAGATCAAGCGTCTTGGTCTTGCCCGATGACGGCCACGTGAACCTGCAGTTGATCTCGTAGCACAGGATTCCGAGTGCCGCGTGCTTGCGCAGGGTTGGAGAGCTGTCGAGCAGGTCCTTGAGGATTTCGTCGCAGAGCGCAATTGAATGGGCGTCGCTTCTGGAGTGGTAGCGGTACACGCGACCGGTCTTTCGGTCTTTGTGTTGGTGGTCGTTCATCCACCGTGTGAAGCGCGCCGGTCCCTGCACTCTTCATGTCTCGGTTCGAAGGTGCCACTACTGTAGACAACCCCACGAAGACACCGTTCGCAACGCCCGTCCTGTGTGAGACGACGCACAGGCCGCGACGGCGAAGGGCGGGCCCGCGATCACCAGGCGGCCGCCATCCGCGCCACCTTCGGGGCCGAGGTCGATCACCCAGTCGGCGTGGCGGATCACATCCAGATTGTGCTCCACGACGACGAGCGAGTGTCCAGCCGCGACGAGACCATCGAAAACCTCAAGCAGGCGTCCGACATCATCGGCGTGTAACCCCTTCGTCGGTTCATCGAAGAGATAGAGCGTCGGCTGGTCAGCCCGTCCGATGAGCGCAGAGGCCAGCACGAGACGCTGACCCTCACCCCCGGAAAGTGTCCGTGTTGGCTGGCCCAGGCGGATGTAGCCGAGGCCGACGTCGTGAAGCGCAGCGAGCGGTGTCGCGATGGTCCTGCGCCCGGAGAAAAACACGCGGGCCTCATCTATGGTCATGTCGAGGACGTCAGCGATCGAGACGCCGTCTATCCTGCAGGCGAGCACCTGTGCGCCGTATCGCTTTCCGCTGCACTCGTCGCACGTCATCCAGACGTCTGGCAGAAAGTCCATGCTGATGCGTACCTGGCCGAGGCCTTCGCACGCCTCACAACGTCCGCCCTTGCCCGACGTGGAGAAGTCCGCTTTGCGAAGTCCATGGGTCCTGGCTTCGTCGGTGTCCGCGAACACCGCGCGGATCGGATCGAACACTCCGAGATGGGTCGCCGGCGTACTCCACGGCGACGACACGGCGTTCGCGCTTTCAATATCGATCATTCGCGCGACGGGGGAGTGGATGACGAGGGCCCCGCAGTTCACGGGAGCGGGCGTGTCGTCCGGGCCCGCCGAGATCGCGCGGCCGACCGACGGCGCCAGCACATCGAATACCAGCGACGACTTGCCGCTGCCCGATACGCCGGTGATCGCGACAAGACCGCCGGTCGGGATCTCGATGTCGAGGTCGCGCAGGTTATGCGCACGGGCTCCGCGAATCGTGATGCCGGGCTGCAGCGCTCGGGACGGCGAGGTCGAGGCGCGCGTCGCCGCCGCCGTTCGCCGGAGGTGCGCGCCCGTTCGGGATGCCGGGTGCCGTGTGATGTCGGCCGGCGTGCCCAGCGCGACGATGGTCCCGCCGTCCTTGCCCGCGGCAGGCCCAATCTCGATGACGTGATCGGCTGCCGCGATGACATCGAGATCGTGTTCGACAACGATGACCGTGTTGCCCGCATCCCTGAGCGCGCGCAGCAGCGCGAGCAGCCGGTTGGTGTCTCTGGGGTGAAGGCCCACCGTGGGCTCATCGAGGACATAGGTGATGCCGGTCAGTCCGGACCGCAACTCGGCGGCGAGCCGGACACGCTGGGCTTCGCCACCCGAGAGCGTCGAGGCCGGGCGATTGAGTGCAAGATAGCCCAGGCCCGCGTCCCGCAGGCTCTCGAGACGCTGCAGCACGTCCTCGCGTAGACCGGCAGTGAGTTGTCGGGTCCGGCTGTCGAGTTCTACCGCGCCGGCATCGATGGCGTGGAAGAAAGCGAGCGTGTCATCCACGGTCTTGATCAGCAATTCGTGGATGTTCACGCCGGCAAAGCGCACCGCGAGGGCTTCCGGCTTCAACCGGCCTCCGTGGCACGCGGTGCACGGCGCTGGCATCATGAGCGGCTCGATCGCCTCGCCACGCCGATCGCCGTGTTTACGCTCGTATTCCTGGCGCACCAGCTCAAGCAGACCTGGCCAGGTGGTGCGGAAGTGATGCGAGCCTTCCCGCGCGCCACGCTTGTATTTCCACTCGACATCGAATTCGCGGTCGCCGGTGCCGCCAAGCGCCACCTCGCGGCCCTGGGACTCGAGTGCGCCCCAGGGCGCGGAGTAGTCGATGCCAAGCGCGGCACCAACCGAGGCCAGGATGGCCATGTGCTGACCGTGGGGATCGCCATAGAAGCGCCCCGGCTTGTGGCCGCTCATGGCGCCGCCGGCAAGGCTCCGCGTCTCGTCCGTGATGAGCCTGGCGGGGTCGGTTGCGATACGCTGGCCGAGGCCGTGACATGCGGGACAGGCGCCTGCTTCGGAGTTGGGCGAGAACATGGCGGATGTCAGCGTCTGCGTGCCGGTGTAACCGCAGGATCCGCATGTTCCGCCGTTCAACCGGGTATGGCACCCCGGACAGTGCCGCACTCCGGCCCGCGAATAGATCAACCGGTAGTGATCGTGAATCTCGGTCAGTGTGCCGACGGTCGAACGTGGGTTCCGGGACGGCGCTTGCTGGCTGATGGCAATAGTCGGCGTCAGGCCGGACACGCTGTCGAAGTCCGCATCGTTCGCGCGCTGCACGAACCGGCGCGCGTACGTGGAGAAACTGTCAGCGAAGCGCTGCTGGCCCTCGGCAAAGATCGTGTCGAAGGCCAGCGACGACTTGCCGCTGCCCGACACGCCTGTGATGACGGTGATCCGGTTGGCGGGGATCTCGACGTCGAGATGACGCAGGTTGTGCGTGCAGACGTTGGCGAAGCGGATGGGCTCGGGCGACCCGCGACGCTCTCCATCATTGCTTCGACCGCGCTCGGGCTCAGCGGTCAGACCCGGGGTCCCGCCGCGAAGCGCCTCCCGGAGCGCCTCACCCGTAAACGACCCGGGCGTCCCGGCAATCTGCTCCGGCGTGCCCGTCGCCACCACCCGCCCGCCGTGCGAGCCGCTCTCCGGCCCGAGATCGACCACGTGATCCGCCACCTTGATCACATCGAGATGGTGCTCGATCGCAATCACCGTGTTGCCTCTGCTGACCAGGCCATCGATAGCCTTCAGCAGCAGCGCCACGTCGGCTGCATGCAACCCGGTGGTCGGCTCATCGAGTACGTACAGTGTGCGTCCCGTGCCGGGGCGCGAAAGCTCCGAGGCAAGTTTCACGCGCTGGGCCTCGCCGCCGGACAGTTGCGTGGCCGGGTGGCCAATCGGCAAGTACCCGAGGCCGAGCATCCGCATCGTGTCGAGCGCACGCGCGATCAGCGGTTGGTCCGCAAAGAATCCGCACGCCTCCGCGACCGGCATCTCGAGGACGTCGTGGATGTTCCTGCCCAGGTACCTGATGTCGAGCGTCTCATCGTTGAACCGCCGTCCGCCGCAACGCTCGCACGTGACGGCCACCGACCCGAGAAACTGCATCCCGACCTCGGTCACGCCCGCGCCCTCGCAGGTGTCGCAGCGGCCCCCCTTCACGTTGAACGAAAACCGCCCCTTCTCGAAGCCGCGTTCGACGGCCGCCGGCTGCGAGGCGAACAGGTCGCGCACGCGATCGAACAGGCCCGTGTAGGTGGCTGGGTTCGATCGCGGCGTGCGCCCGATCGGCGCCTGATCGATGTCGATGATCTTGTCGATGGGTTCGGGCGTCTCGACGGTGGCGTCGCCGCCACGTTGTCCGGACAGCAGTCGGCGCGTTTCATCGATGAGCGTAGACTTGCCCGCTCCCGAGACGCCGGTGACGACGTTGAACGCGCCGAGCAGGAAGATGGCGGAGACGTGGTCGAGGTTGTGCTTCGACAGCCCGCGCACGGTCAGCTCGCCCCGGCCCGTGCGCCTGCGCTCCGGTATCGCAATACGCTCATGTCCCGTGAGGAAGGCGCGCGTGCGGCTGTCCGGCAGGCGGGCGCCGCCCATGCCGTCGCTTGCCAGGAAGCGATCGAGCGGGCCGCTGAAGAGGATCTCGCCTCCCTCCGCACCGGCTCCAGGGCCGACATCAACGATCCAATCGGCCTGCCGCACCACCTGGTCGTCGTGTTCGACGACGAGCACCGTATTGCCTTCGTCACGAATGGTCCGAAGCAGGTCGAGCACCCGCCCGGTGTCGCGGTGGTGGAGGCCCACCGACGGCTCGTCAAGCACATAGAGCACGCCGCGCAGGCCGATGCCCGCGGCCCTGGCGAGCCGAATCCGGTGCGCCTCGCCGCTCGAGAGCGTGGTCGATTCGCGATCAATTGTGAGGTAACCGAGGCCCAGGCGCTGGAGTACCGCGCATCGGTCCGCTACCTGTTTCTTGATCGCGTCGAATTGGGGCCTGGCCCCAAGTTCCATGCCACCGTCCTGCTCGAACCACGTACGAACCCCGTCGATGGAGAGCGCGGCGGCTCCCGCGATGGTCATGCCGCGAACCGTCACGGCGAGCGCCTCGGGGCGGAGTCGCGTGCCGCCGCAGGCCCGGCAGGGGAGCGACCGCACGAAACGCAGAATGTTGTCATTGCGCTTCTGCCTGAGGATCTGTTCCATCACGGGCAGGATGCCCTTGTAGATCCCTTCCTCGCGAGGCTTCGCGGTGATCCCCGTCCACTTCATGCGCGAGGCGAGCGGGTGCTTGCCGTACGGGATGCGGATCCGATCCGAGCCGTTCAGGATGATGTCGCGTTGCCCGGGTGTGAGCGCGTTCCACGGCAGATCGACGGTGAACCCGTGCGCGCGGCACACCTGGTCGAGGACATCAATGGTAACCTGCGAGTAGATCAAGTAGCCGGTCGGCGTGGTGATCCGCAGCGCGCCCCCACGAACGGTCTTTGCGGGATCGGCGACGAGCAGGTCCGGGTCGAGCCGATCTTCGACGCCAAGTCCCTTGCACACGGGGCAGGCGCCGTACGGGGAGTTGAACGAGAACAACTGCCGCTCAATCTTCGGGACACCGGCCCCCAGCGGAGATGTGCCGAGCCTCGCCCACAGAAGTCTCAGCAGGTCGTACAGTTCGGTCATCGTGCCGACCGTGGAGCGCGGGTTGCGTACCACAGTGGACTGATCGACCGCCACGGCGGGCGAGAGCCCGTCGATGTGTCGCACCGAGGGCCGTGACAGCTTGCCCAGAAACTGCCGGGCGTAGGACGAGAAGGTCTCGAGGTAGCGCCTCCGACCCTCGGCGCAGATCGTGTCGAAGGCGAGCGAGGACTTGCCGGAGCCGGACACGCCGGTCACCACCGCGAGGCAATGCCGCGGGATGTCGACGTCGACCTGCTTCAGGTTGTGCTCGCTGGCACCCCTGACGGCGATCACCGGCGCCGCCGACGCTTCGCGCGTATCGTTGGCCACAGCTCAGTAGCGCAGCCGCAGCACGATTGGCGCGACCCTTGCGCGTGGCAGCACGATGAAGAGATTGTCGTATTCGTCGGGCGCGATGGTCACCTGTTCGGCCGAGCCCAGCGCCCTCAGGATCTTCGGGACTGTATCGCTGTGGCCCACGACCAGCACGCGGGCGTGCGAGCCAAGCGCCCGCAGTCTGGCGACGAGATCTGGCGTCCGTGCCGCGGGTATCGGCTGCAGCGGGAGGCCCAGGAGATCGGCCAGCGGTTTGGCCGTTTCAGCGGTGCGCGCGAACTGCGTCACGAAGATCGCGGTGATGCGGGCGTCGCCCAGTTGCGCGGCCAGCTTGGCCGCCCGGGCGTGGCCATCGGGCGAGAGCGGAGAATCGTTGGAGTTGTCGAGCCGCTCGGCGTGTCGCACGACGAACACCGCCTCTTGGGCTGAGGCCGTTATCGCCCACGGTCCAGCCGTGATCCCGATGGCACCCACGAGCAGGGCGATGAGCCACTGGCCCGGATTCCGCATACTTCCTCCCTTTCATGGAGACGGGTTCAGACCCTGCGTGGGCGGCCCGTCTTCCGGTCGCCAGAGCGGGTGCTGAAACCGTCTGTCACGACGGCCGACGATACAGTCACTGCCCCCACCGAACTCTGGAAGGTCCGTCGGCGTCTTAAGTGCAATAGTAGCTGGAACTGGAACCCGGGAGAGGCCCATGCGCGTTGCCGCCCGTATCGCCGTTGTCCTCACCATCATCGCCATCGCGTCGAGCACGCCAGTGGCGGGTGCCGACGATCGGCCCGTCGTCAACGGCGATGTCGGCAAGCGGCTCGACGAGTACCTGACCCGGATCGAGCAGTTTGGCTTTTCCGGTGGCGCGCTCGCCGTGCGCGGCAAGGACGTGCTGCTGATGAAGTCGTACGGCCTGTCCGACCGGGCGCAGAAGACGCCGCTCGCCACCGACAGCGTGTACAGCCTGGGCTCCATTACCAAGCAGTTCACGGCCGCTGCCATCCTGACACTGGAGATGCAGGGGAAGCTCTCGGTCAGCGACCTGGCCAGCAAGTACCTGGACGGCGTGCCTGCCGACAAGGCGTCCATCACCCTGCATCATCTGCTGACGCATTCATCGGGTCTCGAATCGGATTTCAGCCCGACCGACTACGAGCCCGTCGGGCGCGAGGAGTACGTGCGGCGCGCGCTGCAGTCGAAGCTCCTGTTCAAACCGGGCAATGGCTATGAGTACTCGAACGCCGGCTACAGCCTGCTCGCCGCGATCGTGGAGAAGGTGTCCAGCCAATCCTACGAGGCCTATCTCATCGAGCACGTGCTCAAACCGGCGGGGATGCTCGAGACCGGCTACAAGGCTCCGGCGTGGGCAAAGTCGCGCATCGCGCACGGGTACCGCGACGGCCAAGATTGGGGGACCATCGCCCAGCGCATCGAGGCACCCGACGCCCCCTACTGGATGTTGCGCGGCAATGGCGCGTTGCACACGACGCTGGCCGACATGCTCGCCTGGCACCGCGCGCTTGACAGCGATGCCGTGCTATCCAGGGAGGCGCGCGCCAAGTACTTCAAGCCGTACGTCGCCGAGGGGCCCGCCGCACGCTCGTTCTATGCTTACGGCTGGGTCGTGAGTAAGACGCCGCGCGGGACCACGGTCGTTCAGCACAACGGAGGCAACGGGATCTACGTGACGGAGTTCATGAGATTCCCCGAGGAAGACGCAATGCTCTTCCTGACGTCAACCAACGCGGAGATGAAGGCGAGCCCCGTGGTGCAGATCCTCGAGCGGATCCTTTTTGGTGGAGCAGTATCGATGCCCCCGGCGGTCGTCAACATGGCGCCGGAGAGGCTCGCGCCGCTGACCGGCCGTTGGGTGTTGCCGAAAGGCGGCGCGATCACTATTGCCGCCGATGGCAACGCACTTGCCGTGCGCGTGGGTGATCTGGAAGCCATGTCGGCGCTCGCCCCACCGCCGGCGGGACAGGCCGAACGGTTTGCCCAGCTGACGGTTCGGACGGCCGACATCTCGTCACGTTCCTTCAAGGGAGACGTGACGGGCCTGCACGAGGCCATGGGCGGCGACATGCCGCTCGAAGAAGTCAAGACGCAGGAAGCCGGGATGATGCGTGATCGTGAGGGACGGCTCGGGCGCTTCGTGAAGTCGAGTGTGCTGGCGACGGTTCCACGAGAGGGCGACACCGTCCAGACGATTGTGCGGCTCGAGTTCGAGAAGGCATCGGTCTTCAACATCTACGTCTGGGGCCCGCGTCGACTCCTGGCCATCCGCGGCACGCCACAACTTCCCGCGTTGCGCTACCTGCCGGTGTCGGACCGGACCTTTGCCGCCTACTCGCTCGAGATGGGCGGTGCCGAGCAGCGTTTCTCGTTTAAGACGGCCGGTGGCGAGACCGTGCTCGTGCTGCCGACGCCGGCTGGGCCCGTGACGGCCCGCAAGGGGAAGTAGACCGGCTCGCGAAAATGAGACTGACATGAGAAAAGGGGCCAGGCCCCATTGCTCACTGCGGCGCGCCAGAAAGGCACAAGCGTGCCAGTCGGATCGGGAGTTCGACCATCTCGCCGGATCGCGATCCAATGCCCCACGTGTTGGCGAGCACCGCCACGACGAGATCATCGTCCGGAAACACGTAGAGCGCAGCCTGCAAACCCGCATTCGACCCCGTGATGTGCAGTTCGCGTGGCTTGGTGCCTGAGGGGCTGACGAACCACCCGAAACTCATCGGGGATTCCACACCCTGGACAACTGGCCGCTGCTGGAGGAGTTCGACCGAGGCTCGGGACAGCAGCCCCGGCGTCAGGATGGCGCGGCCGAAGCGCACGAGGTCTTCAGCCGTGGAAGACATGTTCCCGCCGGCGATGTTGTGGCTGTAGTCCCAATCGGGCACTCGGGCCAGCGTGGGCAACTCCGCGCCGCTCTCGGGGTCGTAGAAGGAGTAGCGTCGCGCCATGCCCGGATTGGGCCGCCGGACATCGTCGAATCCCGTGTTGCGAAGGTCGAGCCTCTCGAGGATTGCCGACTGCACGAATCGCTGGAATGGCATGCCCTGCGCGGCCTGAATGGCGGCAGCGATGAGGTTATACCCGTAGCTCGAGTAGCTGTATTTCGATGCGGGCGGCGCGAGCAGTGGGTCGTTCTGGAAAAGCGGCAGGATCTCGGCCACATTGTTGAAATGCCTGGCGTAGAGCGTGGCGTTCCGCTCATCGCCCCAGTGCCGGATGCCCGCGAGGTGAGCGGCAAGGAGCCTCAGCGTGATGGCACCGTCATTCTTCACTGGAAAGCCCGGCACGTAGCGCTGGATCGGCGCATCGAGATCGATCCGTCCCCGCTCGACCGCCTTGAGAAGCGCGATGCCCGTGAAGGCTTTCGTGATGCTCGCGATGCCGAATCGCGTCTGCGACGTGACCGGCCGGCGCGCCTCAGCGTCCGCGAACCCGAGCGACCACGTCGCGACCAGTTGTCCCCGCAGCAGGACGGTGGCCGACAGGCCCACATTCCGTTGCCGATCGTGCACGTCGCGCACGATCGTATCGAGCGCGGCGGACGTGGCCACGCAGCCGCGCCGCGTCTGTCCGCTCGACGAGTGAGCCGTTTGCTGTGCTCCCGGGACGCTCATGACGAGCCCGATCGCGCACGTCAGCAGCAAGCGCCAACCGCTCCACCGCCGCACCCCGGAAATTAAGGTCAGACCCATTTTCTCATCCCAGTCTCAAGACGGAAACTCGTTTCATTCGGCACGGTGTGGCCACTAGAAGAAGTCTAGTCAGGCGCGAGCCGACGTACTTGCCGGGATCAGCAGGAACGTGTTGGCGGCCAGGCGGCCGAGCATGACGGCAATGGCGGCGGCGAGGGCGCCGACGAGGTTAAACGTCCCCACGCACATGAAGAGCGCCGTCGCCAGGCAGCCAGCTTCGATGGCGGTGGCGAGCGTCACCAGGCGCGTCTTCCGCGCGACAATCAGACGCGCGCGCTGGAACGAGAGAAGGTACTCGAGCGCTGGCAGCAGCACTAGGACGCGCGCAGGCCCGATCGCGAACGCACGCAGATCGGGCTGCAATCCCGCCACCACCCGGAACCAGAGGTCGGCGATCGGCGTGAAGACGATGACGCCGAGCGCAAGGGTGGAAGTAGCAGCCAGCAGTCCGGCCACGCGCCGTACCTCGGGGACGTGATCGTGACGTGTCCCGATCAATGCCACGGCGACTTCCTGGTACCCGATGCCGCCGCTTCTGAAGAGAAACACGAATGCGCTGACGACCGGCCAGACCGCGAGCGACTCGATGGGGGAGCGGCTGTGGCCGAGGAAGAACGTGACCAGCGGCAGTGTAATGAGCGAGATGACGGAGGTCAGCGCGAGGGGATAATAGAACCGGCCAATCTCGCGCAGCGACAGGGCTGACCCCGACGGCGCCTCGGCCGCCGCAAGGAGTTGAGCCACCACGTGCCGCGCCATCCATCGGCTCGCGGCCGCTTCCGCCATCACGCCAGCCGACAGCGCGATGGCACCGATCGCCGCGCCCGGCAGCCCGGTGGTCAACGCCAGACCCGCGGCCGTCATCGACATGGACGTCAACCGGATCACCGTGCCATAGGCCACGCGCCGCGTCATGTGGTGACGCACGAGAATGCCCTGGTAGAAGCGGCGATAGCCAATCGCCGCGGGCCAGGGAATCAACAGTGCGGTCGCGATGTGCGCGAGGCGCGCAACCTCGGGCGGCAGGCCGATCAGTCGACCGGTCAGGAATGCAAACACAGGAGGGATGACGCCGACCACCAGCACCGCGGTCACGCCCGCGTTCAACAGGTACGTGAATCGCCGAAGCGCGAGAAACGACTGGCGGCCGCCGACGAGCGCATTCGAGGCCGTCAGCAGCATCATGATCGGCGATTCGGCAAGCCACCCCAGCGCGAACGCGACGCCGTATGCCGCCAGGTTGTACGCGGCATCGGGCATCCGCGCGATGATGGCGGCGATGTAGGGTCCCTCGATCGCCATCATGAGCCATGTGGCCGCCAGCGGAAGCCAGAAGGCGAGGATGAACCTGGCGCGGAGTGGACGATCCTGGGTGATATTCACAGGGGTATGATCTTGATGATGAAACTGAGATGAGAACCAGGGCCAGGCCCCATTGCTGCATCATTATGAATGAACAGGTCGCGTTCGTGAACCACCGGAAGCTCGTAGAGCCCAGCCGCGCCGCTGGACTGCGGGGGACACAGCACACCAACCTGCAGCGCGAGTGACCCGGTCGGACTACAATTCTCGTGAGCGAAACGGCTCGAACCCCCTGGGCTGAGGGCTCGCAGGAGGCGCGTCGTGAGACGGACATCCAGGTTAGGCATTCTGGCGAGTCGGCGATTCGTCGTGGCGATGGCCGCCGGATGCGTGGTGGCCTCGGCCGGATACGCGATGGCGCAGGCGGTTGGCCCCACCGTGCTGCAACGTCCGGCGTCCGGTTTCTCGATTGCGATTCCGGCAGGGTGGCAGGAGCACATCGACCCCGAGATCGCCGCCTCCATCGTACCAACGGGCCGCGATGACGTGGCCTTCATGGTGTTGCTGCGCCAGGAGGATGGGCCCGTCGACGTCCAAAGCACGCTGGCCCGGATGCTCGCGAAGATGTTCGAGGATCCGAAACGCAAGGCCGTGTCGCAGACGTTCAACGTGTTCCAGAAGCGGATGGCGCTCGTCGCGGAATTCGACGACGACACCAGCCGCTACCAGATGACGTTGTTTCCCCGCGACGGCGGCGCGCAGAGCCAGGTGTTCTACGCCATCATGGCGATTGCACCGAAGCAGGACGCGCCGCTGCTGACGCCGGTGTTTGACGGGATCAAAGCCGGTTTCCAGATGACGGCGATGTCGCCGACGCAGGCCCCGGGGTCCACGGGCGCGACCTCGCGACCCCAGGCGCAGAACCAGCCAGCCTCCACCACCCAGGCGGCCAGGCCCGGCGGACCGATGACGCCTGCCCAGCGCGCTGAGGTCATCGACCGGATCCTGGCGCCCCGGGGCGCGGAAACCACGGCGGCCGCGTCGAAAACCACCAAGGAGAAGGACCGCATCGACGGCACAGCGGCCTATGACCGCGGCCTCGTTTTCGTGCAGCAGGGCGCCTGGGCGGAAGCCGAGAAGGAGTTCCGGACGACGGAACGAAAAGACGACAACAACATCGAGTACCTGTTCTCCCTCGGCTACGTGTACCTGAAGCTCCACAAGCCTGACGACGCCATCAAGCGCTACGAGAAGGTCTACAAAGCGGATCCACGAACGACGCGCGCACTGGTCGGGTTGGCCGCCGCGTACGAAGATCGCCAGAACTTCCGCGAAGCCGTGCGGATGTGGCAGCGCTACACGCGGATGGGGCTGTCGCCGACCGACAAGAACGAAGGGCTCGCGCTGCTCGCCGTTGCGCAGGATCAATTCGCGCAGTACTACGAGATTGCCGAGAACCCGGGCGGTGGAAGCGTGAATGCGCTCACGCCACAGCAGGAACTGCAGCTCGGACAGAACTATGTCAGCCAACTGTCCAAGACAGGGCTCGCCTCACTCAAAGACGAGACGGTCAACGGCTACATCAAGAACCTCTGTCAGATTCTCGTGTCGCACGCCAAGAACTTCCCGACCAACTACCAGGTCTTCGTCCTCGACACCGCCGATGTGAATGCGTTCACCATTCCCGGGTTCATCTTCATCAACCGCGGGCTGCTGTCGGTGGTGGACACCGAGGCCGAGCTGGCGGGCGTGGTCGCGCACGAAATCGGTCACTCCGTCGCGCACCATTCGGCCAAGAAGCTCACCAAGCAGGGGCTCGATAAGCAACAGGCCGAGAACCTCAAGAACTCGAACAACCGGTTCCTGCGCTGGTTGGGATCGATGTCGGAATCGGGCTCTGGCTACGGCCAGTTGACCTTCAGCCGCGAGGCCGAGGATCAGGCCGACCGGTTGGCGGTGCACATCACGTTCGACTCGGGCATCGATCCGCGCGGGTTCGCGTCATTCTTCCAGAAACTCGAATCCCTGGCGCCCTCGTCTCGGAATAACTGGGACCTGATGCGCCGGACGCATCCGTTCTCGATCGATCGTCTCAACACGATCAACGCCTACATCGATCTGCTGCCCGAGCGGAACACCAGGGTCTCGTCGCCTGAGTTTAACCAGATGCGCACACGGCTGGCGAGCCTGCCGCCCCCGGCCGACGCCACTGGTCTGTTGAGGCCCGCGCTGGATCAGCCATCGACCCCGCCAACCCCGCCCACCTCCACTGGCCGGACGCCGGAGGGCGGTGCCACGCGCCCATTCACGATGGATGCGGTGCCGTTTGGCGGTGAGATTCCCGCCGATTGGGGCGGCCGCAAGACGGAAGCCGGGACCCTCGTGTTCGAGGGCCCGAAAGGCACCGAGTCGTACGAAGTGTCGGTGGAACTGGGATTCGAGCCGAAGCGATCGGGGCTGTCGATTGACGATGTGGCCGAGAGCGTGCGGAGCACGCTCGGGCGGAAGACACAGGCGCGGGTCCAGGGCGTCGAGCGCCAGCAGGCCAACGACGGCACACCGGTGCGGTTTGTGCGCGGCACCTACGCGGTTCGCGGAAGTGGTGGCAACACGGTGCCGATCCGCCACACGACGGTCGTCCTCGACTATCCGGGCTACTACGTCTTGATGAGCTACTACACGCCCGGATCGATCTACGAGAAGTACCAGGAGGTCTTCAAGATGATCGCCGAGCGCTTCCGCTACACGGGGCGATAGAACCTTTCCGCCCGCACATCCGTCCTACTCCCAAGGCCCAGTCCAAGGTAACCAGTCAGGAGGGGCGGTGGCAGGCACATCGGCTATTCGCACGGTGGGCGGCGTCTTCGGCGCCCTCCTCTTTATCCTCTTCTCTTCAAACGTGTCTGCGGGGCAGCAGGCTGCGGCCGTCGCCACATCCGGGGCCGTGCCGAGCGTCCGGGCTGTTAAGGCCGCCAGCCGCATCGTCATCGATGGCCGCCTCGACGAAGCCGACTGGCAGCGTGCCGAGCCTGCGACCAACTTCATCCAGCGCGATCCCGACGAGGGCAAGCCCGCCACCGAACGGACAGAGGTTCGCGTGCTCTATGACGCGGACGCGATCTACTTCGGCGCGCGGATGTTCGACCGCGAGGCCGGGAAGATTGCCCGCCGGCTCACCCGACGGGATGCCGATTCGAGCGGCATTGCCGACACCCTCATCATCGGGATCGATCCCCACCACGATCATCTGACGGGCGCGCTGTTCGCTGTCACGGCGGCCGGAAGTCTCCGCGACGGTGTCCTTTTCAATGATTCGGGCGAGGATGATTCGTGGGATGGCGTGTGGGAGGCCGCCGTCTCGAACGATGACCAGGGATGGACGGCGGAAGTCCGGATCCCGTTTTCGCAGCTCAGGTTTTCCGCTTCGGATCACCAAACGTGGGGCCTGAACTTCGTCCGCACGATCACGCGGACCAACGAGGAAGACTGGTGGTCGCTCGCGCCCAAGAAGGACAGCGCCGTCGTCTCGCGATCGGGTCACCTGACTGATCTCGACGGCGTTCGCGGCCGCCGGCATCTCGACCTGCTGCCGTACGCCACCGCGAAGGGTGAGGCGAACAGCACCGTTGAGCCGGGCAATCCGTTTACCAGTGGGCACACCGTTGCGGGCAGCGTCGGCCTCGACGCGAAATGGGGCGTCTCGAGCAACGTGACCGTGGACGCCACGGTCAATCCGGACTTCGGCCAGGTCGAGGTCGACCCGGCGGTCGTCAATCTGTCGGCGTTCGAGACGTTCTACGACGAGAAACGTCCGTTCTTCATTGAAGGATCCGAGCTCTTCAGCCGGTTTGGCCGAAACGGAGCGTCCGGCTCCATGAGTTTCGATCGCTCGAACCCGACCTTGTTCTACTCTCGCCGCATCGGCCGCACTCCACAGGGCTCGGCCGGCGGGGACTTTGTCGATGCACCGGCGTCGACGACGATTCTCGGGGCCGCGAAGATCACGGGCAAGACGCCGAGCGGATGGACGTTCAATCTGGTTGATGCGGTGACATCAGTTGAGCGAGCCGATGTCGCCAACGGCGCAACACGAAGCCGTGTCGAGACCGAACCACTGACCAACTACCTCGCCGCGCGCGCTTACCGGGACATTGGCCAGCGTGCCGGCATCGGGATGCTGGCGACACTGGTGAACCGGGATCTGCAGACTGACGGACTTCGAGATCGCCTCGTGGGCGAGGCGTATGTCGTCGGTGTGGACGGCCACGCCTTCCTGAACAGCGGACGCGACTACGTTGTGACGGGGGCCATCTCGGCCAGTCGCGTCGCGGGGTCCGCGGCGGCCATCTCGCGGCTCGAAGGGGCACCGGCGCGGTACTACCAGCGTCCAGACGCGACGCACCTCGATCTTGATCCCGCTCTGCAATCACTGACGGGCTGGAACCTCCAGATGGACTTTACGCGGAACACGGGCGGCGTGCGACCGAGCGCATCGTTCTGGGCCGTCAGCCCCGGGTATGAGACCAATGACGTCGGGTTCATGACGTCCGCCGATCGGATGGGTATGCACGCCGGCGTGGTCTGGCTCAAGCCGACGCCCGATCGGTTCAGCCGATCCCGCCAACTGATCGTTGCTAAGTGGTACACGTGGAATTTCGCGCACGAGAAGATCAGCGACGGTGTCTACGTCGGCGGCTCAGCCACCTTTCGAAACTACTGGTCCGCCTCGTTGACGTTCATCGGCACGGCCGCCTCTTTCGACGACCGGCTCACGCGGGGCGGGCCGATGATGCGTGTGCCGGGTGGCAGAAGTTACATGGCGTCGGTCAGCAGCGACGGCCGGAAGCCCATTGGGCTCAACGTGAATGGCAGTTACTCAACCGGCGCGTCGGGCTCCTGGGATTCGTCGGGCTCGGTGACCATCACGGCGAAGCCGATCCCCGCCTTGACCATTGAGCTCGGCCCGTCGCTGTTGCGCGCCTATGGCGTGGCGCAATACGTCACCACGACGTCGGATGCGGCCGCCACCGCGACCTTCGGTGCTCGCTACGTGTTCGGCGAGATCGACCAGGCCGAATGGTCGATGACGACCCGCGTCAACCTCATGATTAGCCCGCGGATGTCGCTGCAGATCTTTGCGCAGCCGCTCCTGTCGGTGGGCCGGTACGGCAATTTCAAGCAGGCGGCGGCGCCGCGGACCTTCACCTTCCTGCGCTACGGCGTTGATCTGGGCACGATCGGCTTCGATCCCAGTTCGGGCACCTACAACGTCAACCCCACCGGTGGCGCCACCGGGACCCCGTTTTCGTTCGGCGACCCGGACTTCAACTTCAAGTCGCTTCGCGTCAACGCCGTCTTCAGGTGGGAGTTCACGCCCGGTTCGACCTTCTACCTGGTGTGGACCCAGCAGCGCGAAGACTACGCGCGGCCCGGGCAGTTTGCCTTCGGGTCGGATGTCTCCAGCCTCGTGCATGCCCCAACCGACAACGTCGTGATGGCCAAAGTGAGTTTCTGGTTCAGCCGGTAGAGGCTGCCTCGGCCTGCCTTCGCTGCGCCACTACGCCCGTCTGCGGCGAGTACGAAGAGCCCCTTCTCTGGCCGGTGGCCGGGCTGGATGCCGGATGCCACCCCAACGCGGCTGCCGCGTTGGGGACCCCGGCTTCCGCCGGCATGACGCATCAAGAAGAACTACCGGCGGGCGGTGACGATCAAGAAACCCGTCATTCCGGCGAACGCCGGAATCCAGACAGCAGAAATTGGGGTCAGGTTACCGCGGTGGCCACTGGAGGCGGACGCCAGGGCCCGCCGTTGTGATCGCGGTGCGCGGGGCGAGGTCGCCCTCCCACGACAGCCTGATGCCACCGGGCACGGGCGGGATATCCCACAAGAGCCTCACGCCGCCTGGCCCGGGAGCCTGGCGAGATTCTGGCGACGTGCGGGCGGCGACCGGAGTCGCTGGGAAAACGATTCTCGATTGTGTGGTGCCGCCGGACACGGCCTTCCCGGGAGTGGCTTTCGCGGACTTCGCGGCTTGTTCAACGGCCATCATCGCCCGAATGCGCGAGACGGTTTCGGTGACGGCCGCTTGCGAGTCGGCTCTCGCCGCCGCCTTCTTGGCGGGAGACTCGGCCACATGGGCCGGCTTGGCCGTTGACGCTGGCGTCGCGGCGTCGTGTGTGGGTTTCGCCTCTGGTGCTTTCGCGGCGGGTGCCTTCGTGTCGGCGGCAGGCGTCGGCTTGGCCGTTGACGCCGGCGTTGCGGCGTCGTGCCCGAGTTTGGCGGCAAGGGCCTTCGCATCGGCGCCAGGCGACTGTCTAGCCGCAGCCGGCAAAGCGGCTTGATGTCCCGCCTGTGTGACCGGTGCGCCGGTCGACGCGGCTGACGCCGCCTGGCGGGACCCGCCGATGACGACCGCCAGCACGGCTATCGCGACGACTGCCGTCTTGGGAACCATGCCACACATATGCGCTTGCTCCTACTTGTGCGCGGCCGCCGCTCTCTGTTGCGGTTCGTCCTCGGCTTTCACGGGCTCGCTGAAGCGCACGCGCCCGGTCGAAAACTCGTAGAACGCTCCAACCGCCTGCAGCTTGCCCGAGCCAACCAGATGCTTGACGATGGCGCTCTTCGAGAGGATGTCGTTGATCACCTGTTCGACATTGGCCAGGATCGCCTCTCGGATGTGCTCGATGTCGGCAGGAGCGTCCATCCGTCCGAACCCGGGCTTAATCGCCGCGACCAGCGCATCGAGATTGGGTCCCATCGAGGCCGCGCCAGGCTTGCTCTCAATGGCTGCCTTCACCGCCCCGCACGCCTCGTGGCCCATCACCACCAACAGCGACGCGTTCAGATGCTCGGCGCCGTACTCAACGCTTGCAAGCACCGCCTTGTCAGCCACTTCGCCAGCCGTGCGGACCACGAACAGTTCGCCGAGGCCGGCGTTGAAGATCACTTCCGGCGGTACGCGCGAATCCGCACACGACAACACGATCGCAAACGGCGACTGTCCCTTGACCTGCGCCAGGCGCTTCTCGGTGTTGATGGGCATCGACGCGGCGGCATCCTTGACGAACCGCTCGTTGCCGGCCTTGAGCCGATCCAGTGGGCTGGCAGACGGCTGCTGGGATCGGACAGGCACGCTCCCGATCGTCAGCAGCATCACGACCGCTATCGTCACCGCTCGCTGATATCGCATTCCGGCCTCCAGGTTCCAGCAGATTGGGAACGGATTAGTTCTCCACAGACTGGCGAAAACTGCGTACCTGTTGAAGACTAACCCGTCCCCACCTGAGCTCCGCGCAGAGAAGCACCCCTCCCGTACGGAGCGCATCGCAGTAGTAATCGGCCTCTTCGTTGCCGGCTTGAGAGAGAATCGGGCCGGGGCGTTGCCCGCCTTGCCTGGGATCGCCACGCTCCAGCGTGGCTCTGCCGTGGTCTAGAGCCCGGCGATCCCAGGATCGTGCCCGCCGGGCGGCCAGAGGGGGTCGCCCCTACGTGTCTTTCCCCGAACCCCGAATCCCGAGGCCTTTGGGTCGGGTCACATTTCCGTCGAAAACGTGACCCGACCCAATATGTGCAACAACGTGACCCGACCCATTTGCTGGCCCCGATTCCTGGCTATGTCTTCGGCAGCGACCGTTGCTTCCACAGAAGCGGCGTCCGAGATGGTGCCGAGGAGTCGTGCCTTTGGCCGGAGTGCTGGTGCCGTTGCGGGTGTGATGTTGCGCGTCCGAGGCGACAGGGAGATTCGATCCAAGCGCCGTCTCGGTAGGTGTAGAATCTTGCCGATCTTGGATGGTCAGATCGGAAATCTCGGGTGGGATGCCTCTCCAAGAGCTCTCAAGGGGGCGTAGTCATGCAACGCGTACGACCATCAACGATCGCCTCTCGACTGACCTACCTGACGGCGATTGTGGTGACGGTGTTCATCGGCCCGGAAATGATGCGGCATGACCTTCGGCTCTTCCCTGTCGTCGCGGCCCTTGCTGCTGAACGGACGGCGGCAACACCCTCGGCTCGCCAGGGCGGCCAGCCAAAGCCGACGTTTCGCACGGTCGTCGCGCTCGTACCCGTCGATGTGCGCGTCATCGACAACAGGACCGGCAAGCCGGTCACCGACCTGAGGCAGGAGGACTTCACGCTGCTGGAAGACGGAGTCCGCCAGGAGGTCAAGCACTTCGTGAATCAGCCGCTGATGCCTGACCCGGCGCGGTCGTACCCACTGCTTGTCATCCCGGACGCAGCGGCCAAGCGTGCGGTCTGGGAACAAGCTACGGCTATCTCGCCCCAAACCAGGCGCGTCTTCCTCATCGTACTTGGCAACGGCCGCCTGCAGGGGCCGTCCAAGGGGCTCGACGCCCTCCTGTCCTTCGTGCGCGATCGCCTGCTGCCTCAGGACCAGGTTGCCGTGTTCGCCTACGATCGCGCGACCGACTTCACGGCCAACCATGAACAGGTGGTGCAGGTGATCGAACGGTTCCGGGAGGACAACGGCGCTATCACCGCCGAGATTGACCAACAGTTCAGTGGGCTGGCGGCAGTCTACGGCAGCCAGGAACTGCCGGACTCCGTGCAGGCACGGGTCGACAAGGTGTTCGGCGGATCGGACATGCTGAAGAACGCGACCGTCGGCCGGGCGGAGAATGCCGCAAGCGGCGACCGCACCAGGCGGGATGCTCGGCAACGCGGCGAGGCTGCGCTGGACGCGGTCGTCGCGTCGGGACGACTCACGCCACAGGCTGATTCCGCCCTTGGACCGCAGGCTGCTCTGTCCTGGTCGACGTTCGACAACTTCGTTGCCGCCAACGCCCAGACGCTCCGGGATATGGGAAACCTGTACGCCGCGATTGCGTACATGCGTGAGATCGAGGGCGAGAAGCATCTGATCTTCGTCACCGAGCAGGGTATGCACGTCGGCCGTCGCGAAGACGAGCAGGACCTCGCCGTCGTCGCCAGCGACGGACGCGTTGCGATCGACGTCATCCAGACGGGCGGGCTCGACCCGTCAGAGGACGCGATGTTCGCACGGCAGGGCTTGAGGGCCATCGCGGAGGCCACAGGGGGGACCTCGTCGATCTGCGAAGCAGGATCGCTCGCCTTCGAACGGCTCGACAGCGTCACGCGGAACACGTACGTGCTCGGGTACTACCCGTCTAACACCAAGTGGGACGCTGCCTACCGGAAGATCGAGGTCAAGGTCAATCGACGCGACGTGACGATCCTTTCACGGGACGGGTACCACTCGTTCACGACCGTTGCCGGCTTCGATCGACAGGAGTACATCACGCGCCACCGGATAGAAGGGGCAGCGGCGTTCCCGAAGGACGTGACGGACATCCACGTCAAACTCAAGGCGTCGTTCTCGGTGAGCGACGGGCAGCCGACGGTGATGGTCGACGCGCTGATCGACCCATCACACCTCTACTACACGATCCGGAAGAGCGTTCGTCTTGGTCGGATCGTCATCGCCGTGCTGGCCATGGACGGCGAGCGGTCGATTCTCGGTGGCACCTACAAGAAGCAGGTGGCACATCTCGAGTACGACAAGCCCACGTTCGACATCGTGAAGAAGAAGTGGATTCCGTATCAGGTGCGGATGCGAGTGCCGGTCGACACGCGCTACGTGCGCGTCGTCGTCTACGACTACATGATGGACTTGGTGGGAACGGCGGGGACCTGGGTCTACTGAGGATCGAGGCCCAGGCCGAGCATGTTGAAGGCCAGCCCGGCATCGAGCACCTGTCCTGCAATTCAGTTTCCACCGGCAGGCCCGGATCGCACGCTGACGCGTGGTATTCCGCGCCGTAACGTGTCCCACTCATCCGGATCTACGCCTTCGTCAGTGACCGCTGCTTCCAGAGCAGATAGATGGCGGGATACACGAGCAGTTCCATCGCGAAGGAGGTGACTAGTCCGCCGACCATGGGCGCTGCCACGCGCTTCATGACGTCGGCGCCGGTGCCCATCGACCACATGATCGGCATCAGGCCCATCATGGCGGCTGTGACGGTCATCATCTTCGGGCGAACCCGCTTGACGGCGCCGTGAATGATGGCTGCATGCAGGTCCTTCCGCGAGGCCAGCCGCCCCGCTTTTCGTGCCTCCTCGTACGAGAGGTCGAGGAACAGCAGCATGAAGACACCGGTTTCGGCGTCGAGGCCCATGAGCGCAATCATGCCCACCCACGCCGCAATCGACACGTTGTAGCCCAGCAGGTACATGAGCCACACGGCGCCCACCACAGAGAAGGGCACGGCCAGCATCACGATGGAGGCCTTGAAGGCGGACTTCGTGTTCATGTAGAGCAGGAAGAAGATCAGGAACAGTGTGATCGGAACGACCAGCTTGAGCCGTTCGCGCACCCGCAGCATGTTCTCGTACTGGCCGCTCCACTCGAGCGAATAGCCGTTGGGCAGCGTCAGTTCCGCGGCGACCGCGGCGCGGGCCCGCTCCACGTAGCCGCCCACGTCGCTCTCGGTCATGTCCACGAACACGTAGCCTGCGAGAAGCCCGTTCTCGTTGCGGATCATGGACGGGCCGGCCACGGTGCGGATGGCGGCCACCTGCGACAACGGGATCTGCGCGCCCGACGGCGTCATCACGAGCACCTGCCCGAGCCGGTCGAGATCATCGCGCAGTCCGCGCGGATAGCGGACGTTGACCGGGAACCTGGCGCGGCCTTCGATCGTGGTCGTGACATTCTCGCCGCCGACGGCCGACATGATGACATCCTGAACGGCGCCCACCGACAAACCGTACCGGGCCAGCGCCTCGCGATTCAGATCAAAATCGACGAAATACCCGCCAGCCGCGCGTTCCGCGAACACGCTCCGCGTTCCGGGTACGGCGCGGAGGATCTCCTCGAGGCGCGTGCCGATGGATTCAATTTGCTTCAGGTCGGCGCCGAAAATCTTGATGCCCACCGGCGTCCGCACGCCCGTCGTCAGCATGTCGATCCGCGCCTTGATGGGCATCGTCCAGGCGTTGCTCGTGCCGGGGATCTTCAAGGCGGCATCCATGTCGGACGTGAGTTCGTCCCACGAGATGCGATCCGACCAGATGTGGCGCAATACGAGGGTCTGGAGCCACTCAGGTGCCTTGCCGGAGTACCAGCGCGCCTTCGATCGCCATTCGGAGGGCGGTCTCAGCACGACGGTCGTCTCCATCATCGAGAACGGCGCGGGATCGGTCGAGGTCTCCGCGCGTCCGGCTTTGCCGAACACCGACACGACCTCCGGGAACGATTTGAGGATCCGATCCTGCGTTTGCAGCAGTCGGCCCGCCTCGGTCACCGAGATGCCCGGCAGCGTCGTCGGCATGTACAGAATCGTGCCTTCGTTGAGCGCCGGCATGAACTCGTGGCCCAGTTTCAGGTAGATCGGGACGGTGGAGACGACAATCAGCAGAGCAGTCGCGATGGTCGTTTTGGGAAAGCGCAGCACCACACGGCACGCCGGCTCATAGAGCCAGAAGAGAATCCGGCTGACCGGGTGTTTCTCTTCCGCGTAGTAGCGACCCACCGTCACCTGTCCGACCAGCCACGACAGGAATCGCGGACGCCACGTTGGGAAGTCCATCCGCGTAAAGAGCATCCGCAGCGCGGGATCGAGCGTGACGGCCAGGCCCGCCGCGATGAACATGGCGAGATTCTTCGTCCACGCGAGCGGCGTGAACAGGCGGCCTTCCTGGTCGACCAGGGTGAAGATCGGCAGGAACGCCACTGCGATCACCAGGAGCGAGAAAAACACCGATGGGCCCACCTCGAGCAGTGCTTCCAGCCGCACGGCGTGGTAGTCGCCCTGGCGTCCGCCCTCCTGCCAGAGTTCGAGTTTCTTGTACGCGTTCTCGACCTCCACGATGGCGCCATCCACCAGCACGCCGATCGAGATAGCCAGGCCCGCGAGCGACATGATGTTGGACGAAATGCCCATCAGCCGCATCGGGATGAACGCGAGTAACAGCGCTACCGGGATGGTGATGATCGGGACAATGGCCGACGGGATGTGCCAGAGGAAGATCAGGATGACGAGGCTGACAATCGCGATCTCGGCGAGCAGTTCACCGCGCAGGTTCTCGATCGATCGCTCAATAAGCTCGGACCGGTCGTACGTCGTGATGAACCGGACCCCCTTGGGCAGCGAGGATTCCAGTTCCTTCAGGCGGGTTTTCACCCGGGCGATGACGTCACGGGCGTTCTCGTTGTGGCGCATCACCACAATGCCGCCGACCGCCTCGCCGGTGCCGTCGAGATCGGAGACGCCTCGGCGCATCTCGGGACCAATGGCCACGGTGGCGACGTCGCGCAGGAGCACGGGCGTGCCCCGCTCGTCCGTCTTGAGCACGATTTGTTCGAGATCGCCCTTCGACTTCACATAGCCCCGGCCGCGCACCATGAACTCCTTGCCGGCGAGCTCCAGCAGGCGCCCCCCCACCTCACTGTTGCTGGTCCGCACAGCGTTGGAGACATCCATGACCGCGAGGTCGTACGCCTTCAGGCGGTTGGGATCGACGATGACCTGGTACTGCTGGACGAACCCGCCGATCGAGGCAACTTCGGCCACACCCGGCACGGACTGCAGACGATAGCGCAGGTTCCAGTCCTGGAGCGTTCGGAGATCGGCGAGCGACTGCGTGCCGGAATCGTCGACGAGTGCGTACTGGAACACCCAGCCGACACCCGTCGCGTCCGGGCCGATCTCCGTCTTCACGCCTGTCGGCAGCAGCGGTTGAATCTTCGACAAGTACTCAAGCACTCGGCTGCGCGCCCAGTAGATGTCGGTGCCGTCCTGGAAGATGACGTAGACGTAGCTGAAGCCGAAATCCGAGAAGCCGCGGATCGTCTTGACGTTCGGCGTGCCGAGCATCGCCGAGACGATCGGATACGTGACCTGGTCCTCGATGATGTCCGGGCTGCGGTCCCAACGCGAGTAGATGATGACCTGCGTGTCCGACAGGTCCGGGATGGCGTCGACGGGGATGTGCTGAAGCGTGTAGATGCCGTAGGCCACGACGACGGCCGTGGCAAGCAGCACCAGGAAACGGTTGTGCGCGCTGAACCGGATGATGGCCTGAATCATGGGTCCCCTTCAGCGTTTCACGCGCGCCGGCGACGCAGATGATGAGGCACTGATGGCCGACAGCGCCGCCTTGAGGCTCGACTCCGAGTCGAGCAGGAAGTTGGCGGCCGTCACGACGCGGTCGCCTTTTACCAGGCCCCGCAGCACCTGGTAGCCGTCCGGGATTCTGACCCCGATCTCGACTTCACGCGGCTCGATGGCGCCATCGGGGCGATCGAGAAACACGAGCTTGCGATCCCCCGTGTCGATGATCGCGCTGTCGGGTACGACGAGGCCCGTCCCCATGTCGGTGCGCAGCTGGACATCGGCGTACATGTCGGGCTTGAGCGCGCCGCCGGTGTTGTCCACGTCAATCCGGACCTTGACGGTGCGGGTCTTCTCCTCAACCGTCGGTGCGATGTTCGTGACCGCGCCGCGCCAGGTCCTCCCCGGCAGGTACGAGAACGTCACGTCGGCAGGCATCCCGAGACGCACCGTCTGGAGATCCGACTCGTAGACGTCAGCCAGGACCCAGACGTGCGAGAGATCGACGAGATCGAAGAGCGTGTCGATCGGCATCACGCGCATGCCCTGCACGACGTTCTTCTGCACGACAAAACCGCTGACATCGGCATACAGGTCGAATGTGCGCTTGACCGTGCCGGTGCGTTCGACCTCGGCGATGTCCTGCGGGCGGATGTCCCACTGCAGCAGGCGCTGTCGCGCCGCCTCCAGCAGGTTCGCGCTCCCCTGCGCGACCGAGGGGATGGCGCTTGAGCCGAGCTGCTTCTGCGCCCGCAGTGCGAGCAGGTACTCCTGCTGGGTCGCGACCAGTTCCGGGCTGTAGATCGAGAGCACGGGATCGCCTTTTTTCACGTACATGCCGGTGTAGTCGACGTAAAGATGTTCGACGGTGCCCTCGAACCTGGTGTGAAAGTGCGCGAGGCGTCGCTCGTCCGGCGTCACACGGCCCACCGTGCGCAGCGACTTCTCGATGCGCATCTGGCGAACCTCCGAACTGCGCACGCCAAGCAGGCTGCGTCGCTCAGGCGTGAGCGACACCACCGCCCGCCCCGCAACGGCAGCAGCCGACGGCGCGGTCTCGTCCTCGTAGACCGGGAGGAAGTCCATCCCCATGCTGTCCTTGGCCGGCCTGTCTGAGTGGATCGTCGGATCCATCGGCGACCGGTAGAACAGGATCCGCCGGCCTCCGGTCGTCGGGGCCGCGTGGGTCGCCGGGGCCGGTTGGGACGCCGGCTCGATCGGCACGAGCTTCATCCCGCAAATCGGGCAGTCGCCGGGCTTGTCGGAGACCACCGTCGGATGCATCGGGCAGTGATACTTCGCGGCGGGCGCGTTGGCGGCCGGCGTTCCGGACTGGGCCGCCTGGCGGCAGCCGGCCCACGTCAGGCCACCAGCCACGAGCATCACCAGCACCGCTGCGACAGCTCCGTTTCGTGTCATACGTGTCATCGTCATTACTCCTGGCGTCCACCCATGCCGCCACCCGCCACACCGGATGGCTGGGCCGCGGTCATGGCCCCGACCGTCGTCATCTCGGGTGACGCATCGAGGCTGGCTTCCTTGATGCTTGCGAGCAGTCGCGCGTGGTCGGTGACCAGGCTCTCCCGCGTCCAGCGGTCGGCGTAGAGCGAGGTCATCGCCTCGAGCACGGACACAAACGGCACGCGGCCCGACTGGTAGTTCGCGATTGCGGCCTCGACCGTCATACGGTCCTGCGGGACGATGCCCTGGTCGTAGAGGTCAATGATCTTCTCCGCCGTCCGGGCTCGCGTGTATCGTTCCTGCGTCCGCAACCGCAACTGCAGGTCGATCGAGTCAATCACGCGGTTGTCGCGCTCTGAGCGCAGCTGCGACTCGGCGACCGCGCTTTCGCGCTTCGCCTTGTTGAACGGCCAGCTCACGCCGACCCCGGCGAGCCACATCGGAGCGAGGCCGCCCCGGTTCATGTAGCTGGCTTGAACAGAGAAATCAGGCTTGAAGTCCAGCTTCGCCAGCGCGAGCACCGAACGCTCGGTGGCGACCACCAGCCTGGCCGCAGCCAGCTCCGGGCTGACTGTGCGGGCCTGTTCGACCGCATCTGGCAGCGATGTGGTCAGCGGCCGGAGTGCCAGCCTGGCTGAGGTATCAAGGCGCGCATCGATCGGCCGCGCCAGCAGACGATTCAGCTCGGCGCGCCGCAACTCGGCCTCGGACGCCTGCTCGATGGCGCGCTGCTCGATGCGGGTCACTTCGACCTGCACGCGTAGCACGTCCTGCTGCGCGCCCTGGCCGACCGCGTACCGCGCCCTGGTCACCACTTCGACTTGTCGCCAGAGTTCGCGTTGTTCCTTCGTCAGCTCGGCCAGCTCGCGAGTGAGGAGCAGCCCGTAGTAGGCGCGCGTGACGGCGGCCTCGATTCCGAGACGTGCGCGCACCAGTTGCGGCTCACTCTGGCGGGCCTCGCTCATCGCCACGTCCATGCGCTGCTGCCGCTTGCCCGGGTAGGGTAGATCCTGGCTCACCATCACGCCGAGCGTCGTCATCGGCATGCTGCCGAGGCTCGGCACCCAGCCGTCGTTTGTAAAGATCATCGACACCATCGGATCAGGCAGCGCTGCGACCTGGCCGGGACGCGCGTGTGCCGCCTTGATGGCCGCCTGTACGGCAGCAACATCGGGATTGCGCGCGAGGGCCTCGACGATCAGCGCCTGCAGGACCGGATCGTCGCCCGGTTGAGGTCGGGCGTCCTGTCCCGCGGCGGCCCACGGCACCACGAGCAGCAGTGTGACCACCGACGCCGCGACAAGTTTCCGAATCGGGACCGCGTTCATGAATCCTCCACGCCGCGACTGGCCAACGCCCTGGTTTCACCGCAGGCGGCCATGAACGGTTCAGCGAAACCTGTACCAGGCAGACGCCCGCGCATGAAACCCATTACACGAACTGAAGAAGAATACGGTAAGCCGAAGGTGGACCGACACCTCCGGTGTGACAATCAGACGCGCAAGACCCGACCGGGTGGGGATGGACTATACGCTAGCGCCATCACGGACGGCGCAGCGATGCGAGTGTCGAGTTGGAGGATCGGTGTCGAGACGAACACGGGCTGCGCGACGACCACGACATCGGGAGATGTCGCCGCGTGCGGCACGTGTTCAATCTGGCAGCATGACGTTTCGGTTCCGCTGACCACCAGCGCACGGCGATGGCAGCAACTGTGGGATCCGGTTTGATCGGCGGGGGAGTCGGGGCCCTTATCGCGGCACAGGCAGACGCCTGTCGTTGCGTTGAGCATGGCCACCGTCAGACATGCGATCGCGGCAACCCGTAAGACCCGCCTCATGCCCCAATACGAGCATGGAGCGCGAGCGCGTGTCAAGCGACCGACCACGAAACGACCCTGGCCAGCAGCCGCCGGCCAGGGTCGCAGCAGACACGAACAGGCGTGCCGCCAGAACGGCTACTTGATCTCCGCCAGCATCTGCTTGGCGCCGATCGCGTTCTTGTTGTTGGGGTCGCTGGTGTTCTTCTCCGCGTCCGGGACCATGGCAAGGAACTTGGTCAGGTCGGCCTTGGCCGCCTCGAACTTGGCCTTGGCTTCCGGGGTGTTGGGCTTTTCAGTGGTCACGCCAATCTGAAAGTAGGTGAGGCCCCGGTAGTAGTACGCCTGCGGGTCGTCCGGGTAGAGCACGACGACGCGCTCGAAGTACTTGAGTGCCTCGACGGGCTTCTTGGCGCGCAGTAGCGCGAAGCCTGGCGTCTCCAGGTCCAGCGCGTCCGTCAGCACGGTCGTGTCGAAAGTCGAGAACATGGCCCAGGCCTCGTCGCCCTTGCCCGCCTCGAGCAGTTCGGTCGCCAGCATCATCTTGACCTGTCTGTCGGCCGGCACGTCCTTCAGGTAGGCTTGCAACTCCCCGATGGCCTTCTCGTAGTTCTTCTCCATGTGATAGTCGCGCGCGATGTACTGGCGGAGCTGGTACACGGTCGGGTACTTGGCCAGCAAGCCCTGGAAGACCGCCCGCGATTCGGAGAACTTCTTCTGATCGAAGAAGGCCTGGGCCTTTGCGGCGCCCGTCCTTATCGCGAAGGTGGGGTCGGTGCCCTCTTTGGTCATCTTCACCGTGATGAAGGGCTCCCTGACCTTGCCGCCGACCTGGACCGGAATCTGTCGTGGGTCCAGCCCGTCTTTCCAGAACTCGAGCGACCACATGCCTTCGGCGATGTTCTCGACCTTCCACTCGCCCTTGGCGGTGGTCACGACGTCGGGAGGACCATCATTGGTGGGCAGAAACACGAACTTGATCGTCACACCCGGGACGGGCTTCCCGGCTTCGTCGCCGACCGTCCCGCCCATCCGGCTCTTGCCCTTCCAGCCTGTTGCACCAGCGGCGGTTGGCGCCTGCGTCTGCGCCAGGCTCATGCCGACGGAGATGAATAGCGCAATGATGGCAAATCGGAGAATCCTGACCATTTCCTTGTCCCTTCAGAATGCCTGGTGAACGCGACCACAGTCTATTTTCCAGCCCTGGCGTTCTCGAATCGGTTTGGGCTGGACATCCACGTAAAGACCGCCGGGCGGCATCGAAATGCGGGACGCGTGCGCGTCGACGCGGAAAACGAGACGGCACCGGCTTCAGTACGATATTGGAGTCCGCCTCCGGAGGCAATACCATGTTGGCGTCGGTGTAGCGAGTACATGATTTGACCGTACGCGAGAGCAAGTGAATTGACCGCTTCGATGGCGGACGATACCCCGAGTAGCCGAAGGAGGCGCGATGGGGTATGCCGAGTCCGTCTGGGAGCGAGCGATGCAGGTACAGGAAG
>JAPKZQ010000011.1 GCA_026393675.1 Acidobacteriota bacterium
CGCGGCGGCGCAGTAATCGTCGGCTTCAGGCCGGAGAGCGTTTGCCTGGAGAGGACTTGCACCTCTCGGGTCATGGCACACTTACAGGCGCACGGATCGCCACGCTCCAGCGTGGCCGGGCTGGAGCCCGGCGTTCCCAGGAAATTGCTCTCTCAAGAAACACCATCCACGTGTTTCTTCGGTGCGATTTGCGGCAATGGGCCGACGCTAACCCGTCCCCAAGCTGTGGACAACTATCTGCTTTGACTCTCCCGATTATAGATCCGCTCGATCCGCGTACCGACGCGGCACAGCAATTCATAGGGAATGGTGCCGATCGCGCGCGCCATCTCGGCGACACCGATCGACCCTTCGCCCTGCTGACCGATGATGGTCACCGCGTCGCCGGGTTCGACCACGGTTCCAGTCACATCGACCAGGATCATGTCCATGCAGACCGATCCGACGATCGGCGCCAGGCGGCCCCGGATGAGCACGTGTCCGCGCCCCGCGAGCCGTGCGTCGAGTCCGTCGGCATACCCGGCCGGGACAATCGCGATCGTCGTCGGACGATCGGCCGTGAATCGCCCGCCGTAGCCGGTGATCTCCCCGCGGCGAACGCCTTTGACGGCGACGACCCGGCTGTGGAGGCTCATCACCGGCTTCAGCGTCAGGCCATGCTCCAGACCGCCGGGTGAAACCCCGTACATGAGCAATCCGGGACGGACCAGATCGAACCAGGTGCCCGGCGCCGACAACGTCGCCGCGCTGTTGGCTGCGTGGACCAGGCGCGGCCTGATCCGGTGGGCCGCGAGGCGGGCGCGCGCCGCGTCGAAGCGTGCCTGCTGCTGGGCAAACCACTCATCGCCCGGCGAATCGGCGGTCGCGAAGTGCGTATACACCGCTTCGATCTCGAGATTGGCCGCAGCCGCGATGGCCGGCATGGTTCGATCGAGATTGTCGTGCCGGAAGCCGAGTCTGTTCATTCCGGTGTCGATCTTCAGGTGGCACCGGACGCGGACGCCGCGTCGCTCGGCCGCCGACTGCACGGCGCGCGCGGCCATGGGCGACGAGAGCGTGGGCGTCAGATCGTGATCGAAGATGCCGTCGAGCGCGCTGAGGCTGAGCGCGCCGAACACGAGCACGCGGCAGCGCAGGCCGGCCTCGCGCAACAGGATGGCCTCTTCGATGTCCGCGCACGCGACCATGTCGGCGCCGGCCTGCTCGAGGGCCAGCGCGACGGCGGCGGCGCCGTGCCCGTAGGCGTTGGCCTTGACGACGCCAATCACTCCCGGAGTGGTTGTGCCAATGCGTGTTGGCGTGCCAACACGCGCAGTGGCCAGGTACCCGCGGATGGTCCGGAAGTTGTGGATCAGGGCGTCGAGGTCGATGCGCGCGACCGTGGAGCGGATCACGAGTTCGGTTTCCACTCGAGGTTTTCGAACCGCGTGTACTCGCGAATGAAGGCGAGCTTCACCGAACCGGTCGGGCCATTCCGCTGCTTGGCCATGATGAGTTCGGCCACACCCTGGTTCTCCTCGGTCGCCTCATACATGTCTTCGCGGTAAATCATGATGACGACGTCGGCATCCTGCTCGAGGGCTCCGGATTCCCTGAGGTCCGATAACTGGGGCCGCCTGTTCGGACGATTTTCCGGCGCCCGGCTCAACTGCGACAGTACGACCACCGGCACGTTGAGTTCCTTCGCCAGCCCCTTCAACCCTCTCGAGATCGACGCCAGTTCAGTGACGCGGTTCTCGAAACGGCCGCGCCCCTGCATCAGCTGGATGTAGTCGATGATGATCAGGTCAAGACCGTGCTCCGCCTTGAGGCGCCGCGCTTTGGCGCGCATCTCCAGGACACCGATCGACGCGGTGTCGTCGATGAAGATCTGCGCCTGGGTCAGCGTCGACATCGCGTCGGTCAGCTTCGGCCAGTCGCGCTCGCCCAGGAATCCGGTTCGCAGACGGTGGCCGTCAATAGCCGCTTCCGAGGTGAGCATGCGCAGGAAGAGCTGCTCCTTCGACATTTCCAGGCTGAAGAAGCCGACCGTCATCGCCTTCTTCGTCCCGACATACTGCGCGATGTTGAGCACCAGGCTCGTCTTGCCCATCGACGGCCTCCCAGCCACGATGATCAGGTCTGACGGCTGGAGCCCGGCCATCATCTCGTCGAGTTCCTTGAAGCCGGTGGGCACGCCCGTGATGAGCTGTTTTCTCGCGTGCGCCTGCTCCACCGCCGCGAAGCTCGCGTTGGCGAGGTCGCGCATCGCGACGAACCCGCCGTGGATGGAGCCCTCGGCGATCTTGAAGATGTCGCGCTCGGCCTCGTCGATCACCGTCTCGGCGTCCTCTTCGGCCGCATACGCGGCGACCAGGACACGATTGGCGGTGTGAATCAACTCGCGCAGCGTCGCCTTCTGCTTGACGATGCGCGCGTACTCGCCGACGTTGATGCCGTGCGGGAGGCCGTCGACCAGCGAACTGATGTACGCGGGCCCGCCCACCTGGTCCAGTTCGCCGGTGCGCCCCAGTTCCTCTTTGAGCGTGATGAAATCGATGGCCTGACCGCGTTCCATCAGGCCCAGCATCTTCGCGAACATGCGCCGGTGCGCATCGCGGAAGAAGTCGACATCCCTGATGTACTCGACCGCCTGGTGGATGGCTTCGGCGTTGAGCAGAATGGCGCCCAGCACCGCGCGCTCGGCTTCCAGGTTGTGCGGGAGCGGGCGATCGGCAGCGGGATCGGCCATGGTGTGTTCGGGTTACTCCTTCGGCTCTTCGAGCGCCGCCACGCGGACGCGCAACTGCGCCACGACGTCGCTGTGGAGCTTGATCGGCACGGTGAACTCGCCCAACTGCTTGAGCGGCTCCTCCAGTTGGATCTTGCGCTTATCCACCTCGAATCCCTTGGCCTTGAGGTCGTCGCCGATGTCGGCCGCGGTGACCGACCCGTAAAGCGTCTCGTTCTCGCCGACGCGGCGAGCGATGACGACATCGGCATGCGTCAGGCGGACAGCGTAGGCTTCGGCGGCCGACCGCTCGGCCAGTTCCTTCACCTCGCCAATCTTCCGCTGCCGCTCCACGATCTTCATGTTGGCCTGGTTGGCCAGCAAGGCGAGCTTGCGCGGCAGCAGGAAGTTGCGGGCGTAGCCGTCGGCGACCTTCACGACCTCGCCGCGGCGACCCAGATTCTCGACGTGTTCACGAAGAATGACTTCCATGGCGACCCACCTAATCCGTCACGTAGGGCAGCATGGCCAGAAGCCGCGCCCGTTTGATGGCCGTCTGCAACTTGCGCTGGTGCATGGCGCACACACCGGAGATCCGGCGCGGAATGATCTTCGCGCGCTCGGGAATAAATGGCTGCAACATCTTCACGTCCTTGTAATCGATGTGATCGATCTTGTCCGTGCAGAACTTGCAGACCTTGCGGCGGCGGAACATCGAGCGGCGCGGGCCGCCCTTCTCGCCGCCCCGCGAAGCGCCACGGCCCTTCGGGCCGGACGTGTGTCGAGATCCTCGTTCGTCAGCCATCGCTATACCTCCGCCCGGTCGTTGTCGTCGTCATCACCGGTCCGGCGCCGGCCCTGACCAAGCGGCGGCAATCCCTTCGCCACTCGGCGATCGACTTCCACCTGGCGCCGGGCCCGGTCGCGCTCCGCAACCTTGAGATCTTCGTCGACCCGCACGAGCAGGTGCCGGATGACGTTGTCGGTGACCTTGAGCCGGCGGTCCAGTTCCTTCGTGAGTTCGCCGGTGCCGTTGAACACCTCGAGCACGTATGTGCCCTCGCGGTGCTTGCCGATGCGGTACGCCAGGCGCCGGCGTCCCCAGTTCTCGGTTCTCACCATCTCGCCCTGCAGCCGGGTGACGATCGATTCGACCTGCGTATGCAGTTCGGTGATCGTCTGCTCGGTCGCGTCGGGCGACACGATGTAGATCAGTTCGTACAGTCTCTTCTGACTCATGCGGCTCCTTCTGGCCAGAATGGCCATCCGCCTCCGCCCCTGCGGGCTTCGGTGTGATGGCAAGGAGTTAGGGGGCGGAGTCTTCCGCCCGGTTGAACCGGTTCATGGCCGCCTCGATGCCCTCCGCGAGGAACGTTTCCACCGCGTCGGCAGCCCGGGCAATCGCTCGCTCGACTTCTTCTGCCTCATCCGGATCGAACCGCGCGAGCACATGGTCCGCCAGATCCCGGCGCGGATCGCCGCGCCCCACACCCACGCGCAGCCGTGGGAACATGTCCGAACCCAGGCACGCGATGATCGAGCGGAACCCGTTGTGTCCGCCCGCCGATCCACTGCCGCGCAGGCGCAATCGCCCCAGCGGCAGATTGACGTCGTCGGCCACCGCGATGATGTCCGACGGGTCGATCTTGTAGAAGTGCGCCAGCCCGCCCACCGCCTCGCCGCTCAGGTTCATCATCGTGAGCGGCTTGACGAAGAGCAGCGTCGCGGCGCCCGTCCCGACGCGGGCCGCCAGCGCGTTGGCGCGGCCATGCTCGAAGGCCACCTCCTGCCGGCGCGCCAATTCGTCGGCGACGGCGAACCCGACGTTGTGCCGTGTCCCGTGGTAGCTTCGCCCCGGATTGCCAAGACCGACGATCAGCTTCACAGCAGGCGTGCGGCTCGAAGACGCCGCGACTACTCCTTCTCTTCCTTCTCGACCTTGCCCTTCTTGATGACCTCGGGCTCGGCCGGAGCCGCCGGCGTCGCGGCCGCAACCGCCGCGTCAGTCGGGGTCGGCTCGACAACCAGGCGCGGCGCGACCACGTGAACGAGCATGATGTCGGGATCGCTCACCGGTGTCCACTTCGGATGGGTCGCCACGTCCTTCAGACGAATGGCCTGGCCGAGCATCAACTCGGTCACATCAATCTCAATGTGCTCGGGAATGTCGGCCGGCAGGCACACGACCTCGACGTCGCGGTGCACGATGTCGAGCAGGCCGCCCTGCTGCTTGACGCCCTTCGGCTCGCCCTTGCAGATCACGGGCACGGTGACGGTCAGGAGCTTGTCCATCGCAAGGCGGTAGAAATCCGCATGCAACAGCTTGTGGGTGACCGGATCGAGCTGGTACTCCCTGACGAGCACCCGCACGTCCTCGTCGCCGACCTTGAGCCCAATCAAGGTGTTCACGCCCGAATCGGAGTGCAGAATGCCGGACAGCACCTTCGGGTCCACCGCGATCGAGGTGGTCTGACGCTTCCCGTCCGCCGACACACCGCCGTACAGCACAGCCGGGATGCGGCCGGTGACCCGCAGGCGACGCGCCTCATTCTTGCCGAACGACTCTCGCTTTACTGCTTCCAGTCTGGCTTCCATACCTTCAATCCTTGCTTCTCGCGCCACACGGGCCCACCCGGGCGCCCGCTGCTGGTTCCAGCCCCAACTACACAAACAACGATGACACCGACGTCTCCTCGTGAATGCTGCGGATGGCCTGGCCGAGCAGCCGCGCCACCGACAGCGTCACGATCTTGTCGCACTTCGCCGTGCCGTCCGCGATCGGGATCGTGTTGGTGACGACGAACTTCTCAATCGCCGACTGTTCGATCCGCTGTATCGCGGGGCCCGAAAACAACCCATGCACCGCGCACGCCCACACCCGCTCCGCGCCGTTGGCGATCAGCGCCTGCGCCGCGTTCTGCATTGTACCGGCCGTATCCACGATGTCGTCCTGGATGATGCACGTCCGGCCCTTCACATCGCCGACCACGTTCATCACCTCCGCATGCCCGTCATCAGGCGACCGGCGTTTGTCGATAATCGCCAGGTCCGCACCCAGGCGCTTGCCATACGCCCGCGCCCGTTCGGCTCCGCCCGCATCCGGGGACACGATCGTCAGGTTCGGAAACGCCTGGCGCGACAGGTGGTCGATGATCACCGGAGCGGCGAACAGGTGATCCACCGGGATGTCAAAGAACCCCTGAATCTGCGCCTTGTGCAGATCCATCGTCAGCACGCGATTCGTCCCGGCAGCGCCCAGGATGTTCGCGACCAGTTTCGCCGAGATCGGCACCCGCGGCTTGTCCTTGCGGTCCTGCCGCGCGTAGCCGTAGTACGGAATCACCGCCGTAATGCGGGCCGCCGACGAGCGGCGGAACGCGTCGATCATGACGAGCAGTTCCATGATGTGCTCGTCAACCGGTGGCGACGTCGGCTGCACCACGAAGACATCCGTGCCGCGGATGTTCTCGTCGATCTGGAACGACACTTCCGTGTCCGGGAATCGCCGGAGCTTGGCCTGGCCAACCGGAAGGCCAAGAAACTCCGCAATTTCCCGAGTGAGTTCGGGATGCGCACTGCCCGAAAAGATTTTCATCTCGGCATGGCCTCTCGGCTTCGCGCTTCCCGGTCAACCAGGCTGGCTGGGGCGGAAGGATTCGAACCTTCGGATGCGGGATCCAAAGTCCCGTGCCTTACCAGCTTGGCGACGCCCCAATATCCCGACTCGCCCCGACTCGCCGCGCACCACCGCACCTCACGCATCGGTCCTGCGTCTCCCGGTCCGCGTCGGCTGACACCTTCCCGGCGTCAGGGGTCTTGATCGCGACCGCGTGGCAAGGAGTGAACCGCTAGGCGTGGCGCAGCGGTGATGACGCGAACAAAAAGTGTATACGATGGGCGCCGGTTGGCACAAGGGTTAGCGCGAAGCACCCGTCATGGCCGTCCGCGGCCCCCGGAGGCAGGTCCTCCGGTCGACGGTCCTCGTGACGAACGCCACGAAACCGGCGGCGGCCAGGGCGCGCGCGGCGCGGCGCGCGGGAATTTCGCTGTCGAACAGGCCGAAAATCGCCGATCCGCTGCCAGTCATCGCGGCTGCGCGGGCGCCGCCCCTGAGGAGCCCGTCGCTGGCCGCTGCTTCGACTCAGTTGGGTTGGGAACGCGCTCAACTACGCGTACGCCTTCGCCGCCCTTGTCCGGGCCCTCGGCCAACTCAACGCGAGACATCGCGCCCCGCCGTACACAACCTTCTCGTGCTCGGAATCGTCAGGTGCAAGGCGAATCGTCCAAGTTCGAGAAGATTACCAAAGCCTCGTGACAGGGGAGGACACAGAAGGTCGTCGACGGTCACGAATTCTCTGTATCACTTTGACGACAGAATCGTCCCACTTCGGGAACGATCGCGTTCTGATCACGACGAAAATCGGAGGCAACTGGGGGACTGGGTGAAGCAGCGGTCAGGCAATCCGCTGCAAGGCGTTCACGAACTCGCGTCCGGACATGGGCGGCGGCAGGGTTCTCCCCTCACGTTCGTACAACTGGATCGAATCCTCGATGATCTCGCACAATTCGGCGAACACGGATCTTGCGTCAGTTCCGTGGCACCCGCCATAGAACAACTCCGGGCAACTGCCGATAAAGCAGGTGTCTTCGTCGGACCACTCCACGAGTTTGACGTACCGATCGCCCTTGCTCATCGCTTCGAGTCCTCAATGGCCAATCGTACCGCTCTTTCCTGATACTGCAAAGCGTCGTCACCGAGTTGTCCAGACAGGGTCACTGTTTTCGTCACGCGCGGATGGACAAAATTGCGGTGACTTCCCTTGCCGCCCCGTTCGGAGAAACCTGCCTGCTCGAGGTCGCGAATCAGCTCCCGCACTTTTCGAGGCAACAGACTCCCCCTTCAGCCTAGCCACCGCTGGCATACGGCACGTCATCCATCACCATCATCCTGTACGCATCACGGATGTTCTCTTCGAGTTCGTTCAGCGTCTTGCCCTGGGTCATGATCTCCGGGTGCTCTTTGAGTTTCCCCAGCCAGAACCTCCCCGCCTTCCAGTAGATCATGTTCAGCTCGTTCTTCATGTGTGCCCCCGCCCGCTATTGGCATCTGATCTTCGCGTTCTACCATCTTCTTCAGTTCTGCTTGCTCCGCCTCAGTGAATTCCGGCCAATCGTCTTTGTCAGTAGCGCCACGAAGCCGGCGGCGGCCACGCGATGGGCGGCCGCCTGGGCGCGGGCTTCGGTCTCAAACAGACCGAAAACCGCCGATCCGCTGCCGGTCATCGCGGCTGCGCGGGCGCCGCCCCTGACCAGCGTGTCGCGGAGGGTACCGATTTCGGGATGGCGGGCGACGACCGGGGCTTCCAAATCGTTGGCGACGATGAGCCGGCGGCCTGGCCAGGCGGGAATCCCAGCCACACCCGCGACACGAGTCCGGCTCGCACCGGCGCCATCTCGATCAAACCACCCGTACGCGTCGACGGTCGACACTCCAAATGCGGGGAGTCCAAGCACAACGTGGTACGGCGGCAGGTCCGGCAACGGATAGAGGTCGTCACCACGCGACAGGCCCAGGGCGGTTCCGCCCATCAGGAAGTACGGCACGTCTGCGCCAATCTGGGCCGCCGCTGCTGCCAGATCGACACGCCTCTCCGCCGCCCACACACGGGAGAGTGCGGTCAGCGCCGCTGCCGCGTCGGCGCTCCCTCCTCCAAGGCCGGCCCGCATCGGGATCTGCTTGCCGAGCACGATCTCGACGCCCCGAACCGATCCCTGGCGCCCGAGTCTCTCCCAGAGCCGCTGCGCGGCGCGCCAAATCAGGTTGTGCTCGTCAGTGGGGACGTCGGGATCATCGCAGCGAATGCTGAACGGTCCCGGGCGCAGCCAACACGTCAGGACGTCGTGTAAGGCCAGCGATTGAAAGACCGTCTCCAGTTCGTGGTAGCCGTCATCGCGCGTGCGACGCACGTGCAACGTCAGATTGATCTTGGCATGCGCGCGAACACGAAGACGCGTGGATGCGCCCATTGATGACTCCATTGCTGAATCAACACCACGACCGACAGGACGGATTCAGGAGCCGGGCTGGAGCCCGGCGATCCCAGGGGGTGTCCCGCCAACTCTGCAGACCGACCTTCCTTCGTTTATCGTTCCGGACCTCGGTCGGCCAGTGGTCCCATCTGGCGGAGCTCGTCCAATGACATCGGCACGGCGTCTGCCGGGACAGTGAGTGAGAAGGCGGCAGGATCGATCGCCACATTGGCCTCGATCTGCGACACGCGGAACGTCACGTCTGTTGTGGAGGCCTGCGACACCCGCACACGTCCAGGAAAGCCTGCCGCGAATTCGTCGTAGGCGACCGTCCACGACGTGGTCGCCCGATCATCGCCGCCGCCCGAGGACCGGCCTCCGACAATCCGCCACTGCTGCCCCTCACTGCGCATGAAGGCTTCGGCTCCACCCGAGAGCGGCACCGCCATCCAGCCCGATTCGAAGCGTCTCGCCTCCGTCGCCTCCGCCTGCGGCTCGGACACCAGGCATCCGGTCAGCAACGCCAGCAGGTCGTCGGCATGCCGACGCATGCCCGTCAGCGCTTCGAGCACGTCGGCAACCGCCGCGTCTCTCAGTACCCGTTTGTCGCGTGGGAACCAGAGGACGGACCGGTTGGCCCGAGCCGCGAGAATGAAGACGGGCGCGCCAAACGGCGCCGGCGCCTCGAGCCGAAGCGAACCGGATCGTTCAAGTCCAGCCAGCACACGCCCCCTGAGTTTCCGAGACCCGACGCGACCCGACAGACCAATCTCGGCCGTCAATGTGCGGACACCACGGCAGACTGTGGAGGCCTGAACAAAGATCGGCACTGCGTCGGATGCCGCCAGAGGCCGTGACGGCCCGTCCGGGACCCGCAATGGCATCGTGGCACACGCCGCTGTCAGAACGGTCAGGGCCACGGCCGCGACCCGGGCGCGCATCAGAGGGTCACTCCTTGCCGACCTTGGGCTGCGCGTCGCGGATCTTGCGTTCGACCTTCGCGCGATCGATCACCTCGCCGTCGCCAGAGAGCGAGCGGCGCCAGGCCGCTACAGCCTCAGCAAAGCGGCCTTTTGCGGCCAGCACGTCGCCGAAGTGATCCTGAACGACCGAATCCCTCACCAACTGCTCAGCGGCGGTGCGGAGGCTCGCCTCCGCCAGATCCAACTGGTGCAGCTTGAAGTGGGCCCAGCCCAGGCTGTCGAGGTATGACCCGTTGTAGGGATCGAGCGTGACGGCCCGCTTGATGAAGTCCAGCGCCTCGGGGACACGCTGGCCCCGCTCGAGCAGCGTATAGCCGAGGTAGTTGAGCGCCGGCGCATGGTTGGCGTCGGCGGCAATGACCTGTCGGAATATCCGCTCTGCCTCCTCGTATTTCTTGAGGCGCTCCAGCATGACTCCGTACTGGAACTGGATATTGAGATCCTTCGGGAACTTTGCCTGAACGGTCTTCAGCAGCGCCGCGGCATCGGCATAGCGGTGGTCGGACGCGTAAAACTCCGACAACGCCTGCGCGCCGGTCGGGCCTGCACCGGTCGCGTCCGCCAGAGGCCGAAGCACCGCAACGCCGGCGTCAAACTTTCCCTGGCCCCGCAGCGCGTCCGCCTCTAGTCGGGCCAGTCTGAGGTCGTCGGACCGGCCAGTGCGCAATTCATGGAGCAACGTGATGGCGCGGTCGTACTGTTTGGCCAGCACAAGCGCCTGCGCGTAATAGGTCTTGAGGGCACCGTCGCCTGGGTTTATCTGGATCGCGCGCTCAAACGCTCCGGCAGCCTCCTGGCCCCGGCCAAGCTCGAGATAGGCAAAACCCAGGTGCGTCAACAGCAGCACCCCGTCGGCCTCGCGACCCTTCTGCGGCGTGCTCGCGACGGGTTCGAGCGTCTCGACGATCTTCGTGTACTGCCTGCGCGACTCGAAGACCTGCGCGAGGGCATGCGCCCCTGATGTACTGCTCGGGTTGATGGCCATGATCCGGCGGGCCGTGGCCTCGGCTCCGTCCAGATCCTGGAGCAACCGCTGCGCCCGGGCCAGCAGGTATAGCGGCCAGCTGGCATTCGGATTCGTTTTCGTGACGTCGAGCAGCAGATCGCGGGCCCGCTCAGCGCCGGCGGTCTCTGACCGATTCAGCAGCGCGGCCGCCCACTTGATCTTCAGATCGGCATCACGTGGATTCTCGTCGGAGGCCTTCTCGTACGCCGATGCGGCTTCAGCAAAACGCTGCTGCTTGTCGTACGCGTCGCCGAGCACACCGTAGAAGGACGGCTCCTCCTCGACGGCATCCTTGAGCAGCGCGATGGCCTCGCTCTGCTTTCCGGCCGTCGTGTACGTCTCGGCCAGCAACGCGACGCCCTGCGGAAGCCAGGGGTTGTCCGCCAGCAACTGCTTCAACGTGCCAATGGCCTTGTCATAGTTCTGGTGCTGGAGGTACATGCGGCCCAATGTCAGGCGAATGCCGACCGTCATGTCCGTCTGGGTGTCGCCAAGCGCCTGCTCGAGATGGTCGACGGCGTGTTGCCAGGCCGACGCGTCCGCCGTGCCGGCGCCACCGGCCGAGCCATGCTCCGCCAGATCGGCGTAGAGCATGCCGAGCAATCGATGCGCGTCCCGGTTGTCGCTATCGAGCTTCAAGGCCGCATCGGCCAGTTCAACGGCCTCCTTCGTCTGCCCCTGCCTGGCGTAGAGCTCCGCCAACTCGGACGCAATCTGCGAGGAGGTCGGATCCAACGCCATCGCGCGGCGCAAGGCCTTGATCGCCGCTTCGTTTTCGCCATCCGATGCGAGGCGGCGTCCCGTCATGAACTGGTAGTACGCGTCGGCGATCGCATCATCGGCTTTCGCCGCGCCTGCAGATGCCGACTTCGCCGGCGCCTGTTTCGCGGGCTGGGATGCCTGCTGGAGGAGGTCGAACCGTTCGGCAAATGCCGCCGGCTGGACCGCGCCAAGTGCTACGCTCACAATCAGATGAATCACGGATCGATTCTTTCATACTCCGTGCGTACCTGTCAGCACGAGCTAGCAGCCCGTCTGTTATAGTGGCAGGAGCTAATTGAGGAGGAATCCTGATGCCTGTCAATCCGGAATTGCTGGAGATTTTGGTGTGCCCCGCCTGCAAGACGTCACCCGTGGTGCCGGTCAACGACGGCGCGGGTCTCAAGTGCCAGGCGTGCGGGAGAGTCTATCCCGTCAAGGACGACATCCCAGTCATGCTGATTGATGAGGCCACGATCGACGGCCAGTCCAGCCGGTCGTGAGGCAGCCCATCTGAAGATCCTGTTGATTCGCCTGCGCCTGATCGGGGACGTTGTGCTGACGACCCCGGTTGTCAGGACGCTGCGCCGGGCGTATCCAAAGGCGAGGCTGACCTACCTCGTCGAGCCGCAGGCCGCGCCCGTGGTCGAGGCCAACCCACACCTTGATGCCGTCGTCGTGGCTCCCCTCCTGTCGGGACTCGCGCGATGGCGCACCGACGTGGCGCTCGGCCTGCGCCTGCGGCGCGAGCGGTTCGACATGGTCATCGATTTCCACGGCGGTCCCCGGAGTTCGTGGCTCGCGCTCGCCACCGGCGCGCCCGTGAGGATCGGCTACGCCGTCGCGGGCCGCGGGTGGATGTACACGCAGCAAGTGGCGCGCCAGCGTGGACACCGCGAGCGGCATTCGGTGCACAACCAGTGGGACTTGCTCGAATCGGTGGTGCCCGGCGCACCGCTACTGACACGGGCCTCCGATCCGGTCGAGATGCCGGAGCAGGCGCCAGCCTCCGCGCGGATTGATGCCAAACTGAGGGGGCTGGGGATCGGTCCCGATGCCGAACTTGTTGTCATCCACGTCGGTGCGGGCAACGAGTTCCGGCGCTGGCCTGAGCAGTCGTTTGCCGAAGTCGTGGCGGCGCTGGCCACCGCGCGGCCGAATCGGCGTATCATCCTCACCACCGGCGCCGCGCAGTCCGAACGGGCCGAGACGGTCAGGCACCTGGCCTCGACACTCGGAGCCAGCAGCGTGTCGCTGACCGTCGCGTGCGATCTCGATCTGTCGGAGGTGCGGAGCCTCGTCGGCCGGGCAGCCCTGTTTGTCGGTGGCGACAGCGGCCCGGCGCACATCGCCGCCACGACCGCGGTACCGATGGTGGTGATCTACGGTCCAACAACCGCGTCGGTCTGGGGCCCGTGGCGCGATCCGGCGCTGGTCACCGAGATTGTGGATGTGGGACAGTTGCCCTGTCGCCCGTGCGACCAACGCACCTGCGAACCGGGCGACTTCCGTTGCCTGCGGGGGATCAGCCCGGCAGCCGTGGTGGCCGCCGCCGAGCGCGCGATGGCGCGAGAGCGGATCCGGAGAGCCTCGAACGGAATCGTATGAAGCGCGTGCGTCTTGAACAGGTGGCCGTCTGGTCGCTCTACGGGTTTGTCGGAGCACTCCAGTGGTCGATTTTCGCGGCTGAAGTGCTGGTCGCCGCGATGGCGGTCTGCTGGATCGCGATGCTCGTCAGGGGCCGCGCCCGAATCGATGCGCCACCGTTCTTCTGGCCGCTCGTCGCCTACGCCGTGCTGACGCTGGTGTCGGCGGTCTTCTCGGTCGAGCCGGCGACCAGCATCGTCGACTGCAAGCAGTTGCTGTTGTTCGCGGTCGTCCCGGCCACCTATGAAATCGCCCGCGCAGGCCGCGCGCGCACCGCCGTCACGATCGCCATCACGCTCGGGGCGGCCAGTGCCGTGTACGGCGTCATGCAGTACGGCATCCTGCACTACAACAACCTCGGCCAGCGCCCGCACGGCACGATGGGTCACTACATGCAGTATTCAGGACTGCTGATGCTGGTGACCACCGCGGCAGCCGCCCGCGTCCTGTTCGACACGCGCGACCGCACGTGGTCGGCCGTCGTGCTGCCGGCGCTGCTGGTCGCGCTTGCGCTGACCTTCACGCGCAGCGCCTGGGTGGGCACGAGCGTGGCACTGGCGGTGCTCTTGCTGATGAAGGACTTCCGCCTGGTCGGCGCGCTGCCCATCCTGCTGGCGGTATTCTTCGCGCTGGCTCCGCCCCAGGTGACGCAGCGCATGTACTCGATGTTCGACTTGAACGATCCCACCAATCGGGACCGCGTCGCGATGCTGCGCGAAGGCGCTCGTATGGTGGCCGCCAGCCCGCTGACCGGGATGGGCCCGAATATGGTGGAACGCGTGTACGTCCGCTTCAGGGATCCCGAAGCCGTCGAGCGCATCAATCCGCACCTGCACAACGTGCCGATGCAAATCGCAGCGGAACGCGGCCTGCTCGCCCTCGGGGCATGGCTCTGGTTCGTCGGGAGCGCCGCGCTCGGCCTCGTCGCGATCCTGCGCCGCGGCCGCTCGAAGGTCCTCGCCGCGACAGGGCTCGGCGCCATCGCCGGGATGCTCGGCGCCGGGATGTTCGAACATAACTTCGGTGCGTCGATTTTCCTGATGTTCTTTCTCGTGCTCCTGACGCTGCCGTTCGCCGCCGAACGACCGCGTTGCTCGAAATCCGCCGATTCCCCGAGATCCTAGCCGGAGTGTGCTCATCGTGATGACCTCTGCCTTGTCAGCCGCCCGCGCCAACGAACTGGTGGCTCGCTTTGCTGATGCGTCCGTGCTGATTGTCGGCGACGTGATGCTCGATCACTTCGTCGTCGGCCGCGTCAGCCGCATCTCTCCCGAAGCGCCGGTCCCAGTGGTCGAGTACGACCACGACGAGTACGGGATTGGAGGCGCAGGCAACGTCGCGAACAACGTGCGCGCGTTGGCGGGTGCGGTCGAACTGGTCGGCTTGATCGGTGAGGACCGCGACGCCGACGTGCTGCGCGACGAACTTCTCGCCCGTCACATCGGATGCGACGGGCTCGTCGGCGACAAGACGCGACGCACCACCACCAAGCAGCGCATCGTCACGACGCGAAACCAGCACGTGGCTCGCGTCGATTACGAAAATGACGCCGAGGCAGGGCCTGCGATCGAACAGGCGCTGATGGCCCGTGTCGACCAGCACCTCGAGCACGCCAGGGTCGTCGTGGTGTCCGACTACCTGAAAGGTGTTGTCACACGCGGGCTGATGTCAAGGCTTGTCGAGCTGGCGCGGATGCGGAACGTCCCCGTGCTGGTCGATCCCAAGATTCCGCACATCGACTACTACGCGGGCGCCACGCTGGTCACGCCCAACCACAACGAGGCCGAGGTGGCGACGCACATGCGCATCCGGTCGGACGAGGATGCCCGGCGCGCGGGGTACGTGTTCATGGAACGCGCGCACTGCCTGAGTGTACTCATCACGCGAGGCGAACAGGGTATGTCGCTGGTCGATCCGTCTGGTGACCTGCACTTCCCGGCCGTGGCGCGCGAGGTCGCCGATGTCACCGGCGCCGGAGACACGGTGATTGCGGCGCTCGCACTCAGTCTGGCCGCCGGGGCAACGCGCGGCGAGGCGGCCCAATTGGCCAACCACGCGGCCGCGATTGTCGTCGGCCACTTCGGCGCCGCCACCGTGACGCCGGCGGAGCTGCTCGGCTCGTTCTAGTGCCGGAAATGCCGTCTCCGGGTGAACACCATCGCGATCCCGTGTTCATCGGCGGCCGCGATCACCTCGGCGTCTTTGACCGACCCACCCGGTTGAACAATCGCCGTGGCTCCTGCCGAGACCACCGCGTCGAGCCCGTCCCGGAACGGGAAAAACGCGTCGGAAGCAGCGACCGACCCCTGAAGCGACACGCCGGAGACGCTGGCTTTCAGTGTCGCCACTCTCACCGCATCGACGCGACTCATCTGGCCCGCGCCAACCGCCAGCGTCCGATCCTCGCCGGTGAAGATGACGGTGTTCGACTTGACGTGAGCGCACACGCGCCAGGCGAAACGCAGCGCTCGCCATTCGGCCCCGGTTGGCGCGCGTTTCGTGACGACCTCCGGGCCGCCAGACGCGGGCCAGGGATCGCGCGCTTCAACAACCCGGTCCTGCTCCTGAACCAGCACGCCGCCAAGCGCGGTCCGCATGTCCAGATGTCCAATCCCGCGCCCACGCGAGGCAGCCATCCCGAAAGCGACTGGCGCCACGACCACGCGGAGGTTCTTCCTGGCGGCGAGCACCGCGAGGGCGGCGTCCGACACGGCCGGCGCAATCACGGCCTCGATGAACGTGGATGCAATGGCCTGCGCGGTGGCCTCGTCGACCTCGCGGTTGCAGCCCACGATGCCCCCGAACGCGGAGAGCGTATCAGCGTCCCTGGCTCGGACGTACGCCTCAGCGAGCGTCGCTCCGGTTGCCGCCCCGCAGGGGTTGGTGTGCTTGATGACCACGGCCGCCGGTTCGGTGAACTCGGTGGCAATGCGGCAGGCCGCATCCACATCGAGCAAATTCGTGAACGAGAGTTCCTTGCCTTGCAGCACGGCAGGAATATCGGCGTCGGTCAGATCGCCGGGCACGTACCACGCCCCGGGCTGATGCGGATTCTCTCCGTAGCGCAGCGTGCGCAGTTTGCGTATCGCCACGTACAGGCGCGACCCGAGGGTATCGCGCTTCGGCGTGCGCGTGTAGCCGCCGGCGGCGACCGCCACGGCTTCGAGCTCGTTGGCGATCGCGGTATCGTAGTCGGCGGTGTGGGCGAACGCCTTCTGCGCGAGTTCCAGACGAAGTTCGAGGCTGGCGCCTTCCGACGCGTCAAGCGCGTCCAGCACGCGGCTGTAGTCCGCCGGCGACACCACCACCAGCACATCGCGGAAGTTCTTCGCCGCACCGCGAATCATCGATGGCCCGCCGATATCGATATCCTCTATCAGGTGGTCGAACGGCGTCGAGGGGTTGGCCGCCGTCTCGCGGAACGGATAGAGATTGACGACCACCAAGTCGATCGGCTCGATGCCAAATCTCGCCAGGGCTTCCCGATCTCCCGCGTGCCCGCGTCGCGCCAGGATGCCACCATGGATGACGGGATGGAGCGTCTTGACCCGGCCGTCCATCATTTCCGGGGCCCCGGTCACCTCTGACACCTGGACCACCGGCACTCCGGCAGCGGCAAGCGCTTTGGCTGTCCCGCCGGTCGACACGATGGTGAATCCCCGGGCCGTAAGGCCCCGGGCAAACTCGACGACGCCAGACTTGTTCGACACGCTGATCAACGCTCGCATGGAATGACCTCGCGGCTTGGGGGTCCAAAGGGCCCCTCAAGATTAACCCAAGCCGACCCGGCGCGTGGGCCCGCCCGTACGCTTGACACCCCTTGAAAGCGGCCGGTATCATTCGCAAAAGGCGTTGTCGGGCCAACGCCGCAAGCCGCACGAGCGGTTCTTGTTTTACCCCACGTCCATGACGTTGGGGGTCGGTAAGACGTGCGGTGCGTACAGCGCCGCCAAGAGGCAAGGCAGGGCACGAATGCGCATCACAGGCAAGGTGAAGTGGTTCAACAACGCGAAGGGGTATGGATTCATCGAGCGTGAAGGCGGCAGCGACGTCTTCGTCCACTACTCCGCCATCCAGGGCAACGGGTTCCGCTCTCTCGAAGAAGGTATGGCCGTTGAGTTCGAAATTGTCGACGGCCCCAAGGGACCTCAGGCCGGTAACGTCACCAAGATTTAGTGCCGCTTCCCAGAGGATTGCCCGGGGCTGGCGTCGATGTCGTCCCGGGCGTTTTTTTTCAGAAGGCCCGCGTCCCCACCCACTCGGCGGGTCAATCCTGCTTCACGCCCTTCAGCCCGCGGGCGGTAAACGAGATCTTCCCGTCGCGCACGGCCACGCGAAACGCCACCTCTGGCGCGCCGCGTTGCTGGATGGACCTGACCTGATCGCGGATCAAGCCGGCGAACTTGTGGAACGGCACCTGCGGTTCGCCGAGTTCACGTCGGACCTCGGTCAGCCGATCGTAGAGTTCGCGCAATTTGTCCAATTCCTTCATCGGCTCGGCAAACAGCGCCACATGCACGATGCGGTCGTCGGACGGCCGGGACGTGTCGGTATCCCTGCGCCGGGGCAAGGCGAACGGCCCGGGGCGTCCTTCTTCGCGAGCTCTGAGACCCCGGTCCCAGAGATCCACGAACGTGGCATAGCGGGCCTGAATCGTCTGGAAGCGGAAGCGCTCCGCATAGACGCCTTCGGTCTGGACCGTCCGTTCGAGGCGCTTGATCACGCTCTGCACGCTCGAACGCGTCTCCCAGGGCGGACGCGGAAGCTGGCCGGCGAAGAACATGTTGTACTCGGACTCGAGCTTGCGCAGCTCAGCCTCGAGCAGCCCGAATTCGACATCGAGCGGTGAAGTTTGCACTAACGTGGAAGCAGATACCAGAGCAGTGGCAGCCACAGCTCGCGGGCATACGGCACCGGGCGGTCGTCCACGAGCACGTCACTGACCGTGTTGGGGCCAACCAGTTCCCACAGCCGATGCATCGTGACAACCTGGTCTGGTCTGAAGCGTGCCCGATGGCGGAGGCGCGCGCCGGCTCCAGTCTCGAAATAGTCGCTGCTGGCGCGGGCCAACTCAACGGCTTGTTCATATTCCGGCGCGTCAAACGGCGCGAACACGACGGTGTAGGAGAATGGCCGGCGAGGGGGATTCTCCATCAGCGCGTCCTGGAGATCCGCGTCGAGGCGCGCCAACTCCTCGTCTGATGGTTCCTCGGCCAGCTGCGCGTACGGCCAGAATCTGTCGCCAGGGCGGAACCGAGGGGTCTCGCCGGCGACGATCTCCCCTTCCTGGGGTTGACGATCTGGATGCTCCGGTCGGTCGGCCATCGATGATCCCGTCAGCAGGAGGCGCGGCTGCGGCTCACTGAATTGCATGGTGATGGTATCCTGACTGCGCGAGTGGGAGCAATGCCCGACTACCGAGTGATTCCATCCATCGAACAGCTCCGCCAGCGGCCGGGAGTGCAGGCGCTCGTCCGGCAATTCGGTCACAGCGCCGTGGTGGAAGCCCTTCGGGCCGAAACCGACGCGCTCAGGCAGCGAATGGGCACCAACCCGCCGGGCCGGGGTGCCGCGCCAACCACGCCGGCGGCTGCGGCCGAGGCGATCGAAGCCGGACTCGGCGCGCGTCTGCGCCTCCTGTTCCAGCCCTCGCTTTGTCGGGTCATCAACGCGACGGGCGTCATCGTACACACGAACCTGGGGCGTGCACCTCTCTCGCCGGCTGCGTTGGCCGTCGTGGCTGACGCCGGCCAGCGGTACGTGACGCTGGAGTACGACGTGGTGCGAGGCGAACGCGGACACCGCGATCAACACGCCGAGCAACTGCTCTGCCGATTGACCGGCGCCGAGTCGGCCGTCGTGGTCAACAACTGCGCCGCCGCCACTCTGCTGATGCTGGCCGCGCTCGCGTCGGGCCGCGAGGTCATCGTGTCGCGGGGCGAACTGGTGGAGATCGGCGGCGGCTTCCGCGTGCCGGAGGTGATGGCGCAATCGGGCGCCCTCCTGCGGGAGGTCGGCACGACCAACCGCACCCGGGCGTCGGATTACGCGGCAGCCATCTCCGACCGCACCGCGCTCATCCTGCGCGTGCATCGATCGAACTTCACGATCGAGGGGTTCACCGAGCAGCCGTCACTCGAGCAACTGGTCGCCATCGGCCGCGAGCGCGGCGTCACGGTCGCCGAGGATCTGGGTAGCGGCAATATCCTGGGCGGGTTGGCCGCGGCGACAGACCTGGGCGGCCTGCGGCTCGACGACGTGCCAGGCCTGGAGGCGCTCGTTCGGGGCGAGCCGACTGTGCAGGCCAGCATCTCGGCGGGCATCGGCGTGCTGTGCTTCAGCGGCGACAAGCTCCTTGGCGGCCCTCAGGCCGGGATCATTGTCGGCCGCCGGGATCTTGTGCAGCTCGTCCGGAGACATCCGTTGATGCGGGCACTGCGTGTCGACAAGCTGACCTACGCCGCGCTGGCCGGCACGTTGACCGAGTACGCCGCCGGCCGCGCACGTGAAAGTATTCCCGTCGTCGTCATGCTGACCAGGACGCCCGCGGAGATTGAGAGCCGCGCCCGGCGACTGGCCGACGCGCTCCGAGTGTCAGGCAACTACGACACCGAGATCATTGACGGGCGATCGACTGTGGGCGGTGGGACCACGCCAGGACTGACGCTTCCGACGCGGCTGCTCGCGCTCACACACCGCTCACTGTCGCCCGACTCGCTCGAGTCCGCCCTGCGCCAGCTCGATCCGCCGATCATCGGGCGCATCGACAACGAACGGGTCGTCCTTGACCTCCGCACGGTGTTTGACGACGAAGACGACGCGATCGTCGCTGGATTGCTCACAACGTAGCTCACAACTGAGCTTGTATGTCGACTACGCCGTCACTATGCTTCCCGTGTACGGTCTGTGCCCAATCGAGTGGAAAGGTGGCATTCGCAATTGCCCCCAATGGAGAAACGCATGTTCTGTCGGCACTGCGGAAAGGAACTGTCCGCGCAGGCGGTTGTCTGCATCTCGTGCGGGTGCGCTCCGGCAACCGGGGACCGCTTCTGCCAGCACTGCGGCGCTGAAACTCAACCAGCCGCTGCCATCTGCCTGAAATGCGGCGTGAGTCTGATCGGGAGGCCGCGCGCCGGCGCCAAGTCAAAAGTGGCAGCAGGTGTCCTCGGCATCCTGCTCGGGGGGCTTGGCGTGCATCGCTTCTATCTGGGCTTCGTGGGAATCGGTATCCTCCAAATCATCGTGACGCTCATTACCTGTGGCTTAGGCGCGATCTGGGGTTTTGTCGAAGGTATCCTGATCCTCACGGGCTCAATGAACCAGGACGCCCGGGGGAACCTCCTCGTCGATTAGGACAGGGGATTCGGCTCGTGAGATCAGATCGGGAATCGTCGGACGAGTCCCAGGATCCATGCTGTCGCCATCAGGGGCAAGATGGCCACCATCACGTAGCGCCGACTCGCCCGCCACGTCCGCGCGAGGAGATCACGGGCGAGGCACGTCTCCGCCAAGGCGAGTCCCGCGATGACCCAGACGGTGAAGTAGATCAGCGGAGCCGCGGCATTGAACGCCACGGCCTGGTCCCAATGACCATGGGCGAGCGCGACAAACGCGCGTGTCATGCCGCATGAAGGACAGGGCAGCGACGTGACCCGCCGCCACAGGCACACGACGGGAGCCTGAGCAACCTGCGGCACCAAGGCGGCGGCGGCCAACACCGACGCGCTCACGACGAAGACCAACAGGCCTCGCACGCGACCCGCCCGCACTTCGCCGTTCATCGACGGACCCACCGATCCTCAGAATACGAGAGAGTTACCCTGGGCATCAATGCGGCCTCCCATCCCGGTGATGATGAGGTCGACCAGCGCCCAGATGCCAAACCCGCCGCACGTGATCAGCTTCAGGATGCCCAGGCCGGTTTCGCCCAGGTAAAACCTGTCGGCACCAAACGGACCCAGCAGCCAGGCCAGAATGAATGTGGCGGACTGAGTTTTCACCGGCCTGCCGACGGGCGCTGGACGCAGCAGCGGGACACCTGCAGCGTCCGGCATGGAGCCCAACCCGATTCGCACGAAGTCGATAACGGCCCAGATGCCAAGTCCGCCGCATGTCAGCAACTTGAGCACTCCCAGCCCGGCGTACCCGAGGTAGAAGCGGTCGACTCCCAACGTCCCCAACAACGCCGAAAGGACAAAAGCTGTACCCTGTGACTTGGTTGGCACCATGACCTCCTAGTCGCTGCCTGCTCCACTGCGGAGCACCCCCCTACCGTCGTTGGTGTTTGCGCGCAGGGATGATCCTTCGACACGGAGCTGTTGTCAACATCTACGTGCGTGATCGCCAATCGCGCCCGGTGCGTGTGGATGTGACACATCAGTGCAAGATGGAGTGCCACGCGCTGGCGTGCGAGTCTAGAAGATCGTCGAGATTGATGAGGCCGCGAGATTCAACAGACGGGTCGGCAGCACGCCCAGATAGAAGAGCACGGCGACCGAGACGACCAGTGCCGCCAACGCGGTCCGCGGCAGAGGCGGCGCCGCCTCGCCCTCCACCCGGCCCGACATGTACATCATCACGACGACCCGCAGGTAGAAGAAGACCGAGACCACGCTGGTCAGCAGGCCCACGATGGCGAGGGTGTACTCCCCTGCAGTGACGGCCGCGGTAAAGACGTACCACTTGGCGACGAATCCGGCGGTCGGCGGGAACCCTCCAAGCGACAGCAGAAAGACCGTCAACATGAACGACGCGATGGGGCGCGAATACCAGAGCCCCTTGTAGTCGTCGAGTTGCTCGACCGGCTTGTCGCGTGTGCCGAGGAGCGCGATGACCGCGAACGCCCCGAGGTTGGTAATGGCGTACACGAGCACGTAGAACAGGATCGAGGCCTTGCCGGCGCTGTTGCCGGCCACCAGCGCCACCAGCAGGTAGCCGCCGTGGGCGATGCTCGAATAGGCGAGCATGCGCTTGACGTTGGTCTGGGCCACGCCGACCACGGTGCCCAGGATCATGGTGCAGATGGCCAGCACCCAGACCACCGGCACCCAGTCGGCGCGGAGCGGCTCGAGCGCCGACAGGAACACGCGCGCGAACGCGGCGAAGGCCGCCGCCTTGACCGCGGTGGACATGAAGCCGGTCACGATGGTTGGCGCCCCCTCGTAGGCATCAGGCGTCCACATGTGGAACGGAACAGCCGAGACCTTGAAGGCGAAGCCGACCAGCAAGAGCCCCATGGCGACCAGCACCAGCGGACTTGCGGCGCCGGACTGGGCGGCCATCGCGGCGCCAATGCGGTCCAGCCGCGTGCTGTGCACGATGCCGTACATGAACGCGATGCCGTAGAGGAAGAACGCACTCGAAAAACCGCCGAGCAGAAAGTACTTGAACGCGGCTTCCGTCGATGCGAACGATTCTCGCCGAAGACCGGTCAGCACGTAGATCGACAGCGAGAACACTTCGAGCGCCAGGAAGATGATGACGAGATCGGTGGCAATCGCCATCAGCATCATCCCGGAGATCGCAAACAGCACCAGCGCGTAGTACTCGCCCTGCGGGAGTTTGTCACGTTCGATGAGGCTGGACGAAAACGCGATGGTCAGGATCCCGATGATGATCAGCACGAGGCCGACGAACAGGCCGAAATCATCAGCCACCACCACGCCGAAGCTCTCGGCCCGGCGGCCCCACAGCAGGACGGACGAAATGGCCGCACCCACCAGGCCGATGATCCCGAGGCCGCCAATCGGCAGGCGCTCGCCGCGCTCGCGAAACGCCTCGGCCAGCATGCACGTCAGGCCGGCCAGGACCACGCAGATGACGGGGATGACGGCATTCAGAGCCGGACTCATCATGGACACGCTCTTCACCTGCCCGAAAATGGGGCGTGGGAAATTGGGGTCGGACCTGTTCTTTCAGTTTTCGAAAAAATAGGTCCGACCCCTTTTTGAGAAGCGCCTGCGGCGCGCACCATCCTGGCCGGCTGCGCCTCGGCCATGCGCGCCACCACGCGATCGATGGCCGGACGCATCGGGTTCAGGAACACGGACGGCGCCACGCCCATCACAATCGCCATCGCGATGATGGGCGTGATCACCCACCGCTCGCGCACGCTCAAGTCCTTGAGGCCTTTGTTCTTCGGATTGGTCACGTCCCCGTAGTTCACGCGCTGGAACATCCAGAGCATGTAGACGGCCGAGAGGATCACGCCCGTCGCGGCTACCGTCGCGAATCGGGGATCCCACCGGAACGCGCCCAACAGGATCAGGAACTCACCCACGAACCCATTGAGGCCGGGCAGGCCAATCGACGAGAGCGTGATGACGAAGAACGCGGCCACCAGCTTGGGCATCACGTGCTTCAGCCCGCCGAACTCCGAGATCAGCCGCGTGTGGCGGCGATCCGACAGCATGCCGACAATCAGGAAGAGTCCGCCGGTCGACACGCCGTGACTCAACATCTGGTAGACCGAGCCCTGCAGGCCCTGCACGTTCATCGCGCACAGGCCGAGCACGACGAACCCCAGGTGGCTGACGCTCGAGTACGCCACCAGTTTCTTCATGTCGGGCTGGACCATCGACACCAGCGCGCCATACACGATACCGATGACGGCCAGCGTCGCGAGATAGGGCGCGAAGTACGCGGCGGCGTCCGGAAAGAGCGGGAACGCGAACCGCAGCAGGCCGTAGGTGCCCATCTTCAGCAGCACCCCGGCCAGGATGACCGACCCGGCGGTGGGCGCTTCGACGTGGGCGTCGGGCAGCCAGGTGTGGAACGGGAACAGCGGCACCTTGATCGCGAAGGCCAGCGCGAACGCCAGGAAGAACCAGAACTGCAGATGGTGCGGCACGGTGATCTGCAGGAGCGCTTCGTAGCTGAAGCTGTACGACCCGCCGGTGGCGACGGCATGCGTGTACGCCAGGCCGAGGATGGCGACCAGCATCAGCACGCTGCCCGCCATCGTGTAGAGGATGAACTTGACGGCCGCGTAGATGCGCCGGTCGTAGCCCCACACCCCGATCAGGAAGTACATCGGGATGAGCATCGCGTCCCAGAACACGTAGAACAGGAACATGTCGAGCGACAGGAAGACGCCAATCATCGCGCTCTCGAGCACGAGCATGAAGAAGCAGAACTCCTTCACCTTCTTGTGCACCGACTCCCACGAACAGAGCAGCGCCAGCGGCGTCAGGAAACCGGTCAGGACCACGAGAAACAGGCTGATGCCGTCGACGCCCAAGGCGTACTGGATGCCAAACGAGGGGATCCAGTCGACGCGCTCGACGAACTGGAAATCGGCGCTGCGCGGATCGAACCCTGTCCACAGCCACAACGTCCCGACAAACTCGACGATCGAGATCCCCAACGCGACCCAGTGTACGAACCGGTCGCGCTCGCCCTCGCGGTTGCGGATGAGCAGCAGAAGCACCGCGCCGACCAGCGGCAGCGCGATGAGCAATGAGAGCATGGGCACTATCGCCATACGTAGTATCCGAGAATCACGACCACGCCCACGAAGATCGAGAGCGCATAGGCACGAATCGAACCCGTCTGCAGCCGTCGCAGCACGTCGCTCCACCCGCTGACCGACTCGCCGGCCATGTTGACCGCGCCGTCGATCAGGCCGGCATCCACGATCTTCCACAGGCCGCGTTCCGACACCCGGTAGATAGGTTGCACAATCACCGCGTCGTAGGCCTCGTCTATGTAGTACTTATTGAGCAGCAAGCGGTGGAGGCCGGCGAACCTCGCGGCGATCCGGTCCGTCACGTCACGCCGTCGAAGAAAGAAGAACGCCGCCAGGCCGATGCCCGCAGCCGCGATCCCGCTCGAGAACGCCATCAGTGTCAGTTCAGTCCGTTGCTCTTCTGCCGCGTTCCCGGTTTCGACGGTCTTCCCGCCTTCGCCCGCCTTTCCGCCTTCGCCTCCCCGAACCTCGGAGGCTTCGGCGGAGCCTACGGCCGCATGAACAGGAGCGGCTTCGGCGTGGCCTGCGGCCCCCGCAACGTGTGGCGCGCCAGCCTCGATCCCCGGCACCGCGAAACTCGGTTCGAGAAAGGCCTCGATGCGATTGCTGCTGCCGATGTACCCGGCCACCACGGACCCGACAGCGAGCAGGACGAGCGCGATGGCCATCGCCGGCGGCGCGTCGTGGAGGTGCGAGCCGTGGCCGCCCGCCTTCGCACTCACTGCGCCCATCGCTACGGCGGGATCATGGCTCCCCATGCCTGTGGCTCGGGAGCCATGAAACGTGAGGAACACCAGCCGGAACATGTACGTGGCCGTCAGCAGCGACGCGATCACGGCCACTGCCCACACCGTCTTGTGGCCTCCCGAGAACGCCTTCCAGAGGATCTCGTCCTTGCTGAAGAACCCAGATAGCGGGGGCACCCCGGCAATCGCCAACGCTCCAATCAGGAACGTCCAGTAGGTCACGGGCAGTTCCCGGCGCAGGCCGCCCATCTTCCGAATGTCTTGCTCGCCGGCAAGCGCGTGAATCACCGCGCCCGATCCCAGGAACAACAGCGCCTTGAAGAATGCGTGCGTGTAGAGATGGAAGATGCCGGCCGCAAACGCCCCGACCCCCATGGCCACGAACATGAGGCCCAGCTGGGACACGGTCGAGTACGCCAGCACCCGCTTGATGTCGTTCTGCACCAGACCGATCGTGCCTGCCATCAGGGCCGTCGCCACACCGATGCCGGCGACGATCGCCAGCGTGTCTGGTGCATGGCTGAACAGCACGGCGTTGCGCCCGATCATGTACACGCCCGCCGTCACCATCGTCGCCGCGTGGATGAACGCGGAGACCGGCGTCGGACCTTCCATCGCGTCGGGCAACCAGACATAGAGGGGAATCTGCGCCGACTTGCCGGTGGCACCGACAAAGAGCAGCAGCGTGGCGATCGACAGCGTGCCGAAGACCGCCTCGGGTGGCAGCTGCCCCGCCTTGTGCGCCACGGCCTGGAAGTCGAGCGTGCCGAACTGCACCCAGACCATGAACATGCCGAGCAGGAATCCAAAATCACCCACCCGGTTGACGATGAACGCCTTCTTGCCCGCGTCGGAGGCCGATTTCTTCGAGAACCAGAAGCCAATCAGCAGGTACGAGCAGAGACCCACGCCTTCCCAGCCGACGAACATCACCGGGAAGTTGGCGCCGAGCACGAGCACCAGCATGAACGCGGCAAACAGGTTGAGGTAGGAGAAGTAGCGCGCGTACTCGCTGTCGCGCTCCTCGTGCATATAGGCTGTCGAATAGAGGTGAATCAGGAAGCCGATGCCCGTCACCACCAGTACCATGACGGCGCCCAACGGATCCAGACGCAGCGTGAACGGAATCGAAAGAGCCCCGGATTCGACCCACGGCGCCACTTGATCCACGATGCCGCGCGAATCGGGTGCCATCTGGACCAGCGTCCAGACCGACCACGCCGACACGAGGAACGCTCCGAACATCGCGAGGCACGCGACCGCGCCGGCGATCGCCTTCGAGAGCCGGCGGCCCAGCGCGAGGTTGATCAGGAACCCGAGGAACGGTAGCAACGGAATAAAGCGCAGCACGAATCCCCTCACCACTTCAAGCTGGTGAACATGTCCGGATTGAGCGTTTCACGGTGCCGGAAGAGCGCAATGACCAGCGCGAGTCCGACGGCGGCCTCGGCGGCCGCGACCGTGACGACGAAAAACATGATGACCTGGCCGTCGGCCGAGCCAATGGTGCGGCCAAACGCGATGAAGGCCAGGTTGACGGCGTTCAGCATCACCTCGATCGACAGCAGCATCGTGATCACGTTGCGGCGCAGGAACACGCCGATCGTGCCGGTGGCAAACAGGATGGCCGACAGCACCAGGTAGTGTTCGAGTGACACCATCGCCCTATAACTCCCGCTTGGCCAGGACCACGGCGCCCACCATGGCCACGATGATCAGGATGGACGTCACTTCGAAGGCGAACGCGTAGTCGGTAAACAGCAACTGCCCGAGTGCGCGGACCGATCCGAGCGCCGCCGCGTCGGGCGACGCGCCGCCGGTCAGCATGCCATCCTGCGCGTGGCCCGCGCGCACCAGCGCCCACACCAGTTCGGCCGCGAGCACCACGGCCAGCACGGCGCCCATATAGAGCGGCTTCTTCATCGTCGGCGCGCCAGCCGACACATAGTCGTCTTCCTTGTGCGCGTTCAACAGCATCACGACAAAGAGGAACAGCACCATGATGGCGCCGGCGTAGATGATGATCTGGATGACCGCGGCAAATGGCGAGTCGAGCGTGATGTAGAGCGCGGCCAGGGCCGCGAACGACACGATCAGCAGCAGCACGCTGTGCATCGCGTTGCGCCCCAGCACCACCAGCAGCGACGCCGCCACGGCCACCCCGCCGAACAGATAGAAGAGCAGCAGTTCAGTTCCCAAAGTAGATGACTCCCGCCGCCGTCACGATCAGGTTCAGGGCGGCCAGTGGCAGCAGCACCTTCCACCCGAACGTCATCAACTGGTCGTAGCGCAGGCGCGGCAGCGTCCAGCGCATCCAGATGTAGAAGAACAGAATCGCGCCGATTTTCACGAGGAACCAGATCCAGCCCAGGTACTCGGGCAGGAACGGTCCGTGCCAGCCGCCCAGAAACAGATCGGTCGCGACCGCGGCCGCCGTCACCATGTTGATGTACTCGGCGAGGAAGAACATCATGAACGGCGTACTGCTGTATTCGGTGTGATACCCGGCCACCAGTTCCTGCTCGGCTTCGGGAAGATCAAACGGCGCCCGGTTGGTCTCGGCCACCCCCGCGATCATGAAGATCACGAAACCGATCGGCTGCAGAAAGACGAACCACCGCGGAATGAATCCGAGCCAGGTGCCGCTCTGCGCGTTGACCACGTCGGTGAGCGACAGCGAGTTGGCGACGACGAGCACCGAGGCCAGCGACAACCCGTACGACAGTTCGTAACTGATCATCTGCGAGGCCGAACGGAGCGCGCCGAGTAGCGAGTACTTGCTGTTGGAACTCCAGCCGGCCAGCACGATGCCGTAGATGCTCACCGAGGTCACGGCGAACAGCACGAGCACGGCCACGTTGACGTCGGCCACCTGCAGGCTGATCTTGTGATCGATCAGGCCAAACAAGTCCGTCTCGGCGCCAAACGGCACGACGGCAAATGCCGCGAAGGCGGCGGTCGCCGAGATGATGGGCGCGAGCATGAACAGGACGCGATCGGCCCCTTTCGGGCGAAGCGTCTCCTTGAAAATCAGCTTGATGACGTCGGCAATCGGCTGGAGCATGCCCTTCGGGCCCACCAGGTACGGCCCATATCGCTGCTGGATGGCGGCCGCCACCTTGCGCTCCGAGTACACCATGATGGCCGCCGCAAAGAGCAGCAGGCCGAAGACGGCGAGGATGATGCCGAACTGGGCAATATACAGAGGAATCATTGGCTACTATCTACCAAGTACCGACACCCGCTTGCCGGGCTGGAGCCCGGCGATCCCAGGGGTGTCACGCCGCCAAGCCAAGGGTGTCACGTCGCCAACCCCGGGGGTGTCACGCTGCCAACCCAAGGGTGTCACGTCGCCAAGCCAAGGGTGTCACGTCGCCAACCCCGGGGGTGTCACGCTGCCAACCCAGGGGTGTCACGCCGCCAACCCAAGGGTGTCACGCCGCCAAGCCAAGGGTGTCACGTCGCCAACCCCGGGGGTGTCACGCTGCCAACCCAGGGGTGTCACCCCTCCTGACAGTCCGATCCGTCGCGAGCCTGATAGGGGTAGGGAGAGACGATTGTGTTCGTCCCCCCCTCCCTCCGAACTGGACGGGCGGTTCTCCCGCATCCAGCTCTCCAGTTGGTGGTGTCACCTCGATGAGGGGTGACGCGCAGCAGCGTAGGCGTCGAC